>JAKABX010000033.1 GCA_021796545.1 Actinomycetes bacterium | reverse complement strand
CCGCCGGCGCCGGGCGCGCCCGGCGGCCGTTGTCGGCGCGAGCGCGTCGCGCTCCGGACCGCTCCTGCTCGCGGCGGCGGGCTGGCGGTGGGCGGCAGCCATGCTGCGCCAGGCGCCGACGGAGAACCACGACCCGGCCAGCGTCGCGGCCCTGCAGCCCGAGCCCGTCGCGTTCGAGAGCCGGACGGGGGGGCGGATCGTCGGGCGCTTCTTCGGGGGTACCCGCCGGGCGACGGTCATCCTCACCCACGGCGAGGGCAGGGGCCAGGACGAGATGCCGCCCCTCGCCGGCGCGCTCCTCGGCGCCGGTCTCAGCGTCCTCACCTACGAGCGGCGCGGCGGCGGGGAGGCGGCGGCGCCGTCACCTTCGGCGAGCGCGAGAGCGCTGAACTCTCCTCCGCCGTCGACTACGTGGCGTCGCGCGCCGATGTCGACGACGGCCGCATCGGCCCCCTCGGATTCTCGATGGACGCCGCGGCGGCGGTGCTCGCGGCTGCACGCGACCCCCGGATCCGGGCCGTGGTCGCCGACTCGGGCTGGTCGAGCGCGCGCCACTGGCTGGCGCTCGCGGCCCGCCGGGGGCTGCGGGCTCCGCTTCGGGTCGGCGCGCGCGTGGCGCTCGCGTGGCGGAGCGGGGTGGACCTTTCGGGGTTGCGGCCTCGGGACGTTGTCGGGCAGATCAGCCCGAGACCCCTGCTCATCGTCCGCGGGGGGGCGACCGGGTCGTCCCCGCGACCGACGCGGTGGGGATGCTCGCCGCCGCGGGACCCGGCCGCGAGGTGTGGATCCTGGACGGCGCGGACCACGGCGACACCATCGCGCTGCTCGACCGGCACTACGCGCCCCGGATCACCGACTTCTTCCGGCGCGCTCTCGGCGCCTGAGGGGCGTGGGGTCGCTCAGCGGTGCCAGCGCGAGGCGCGCAGCGCGGCGCGCGCGTCGGACCAGTCGATGACGGCGTCGTTGAGGTCGTAGTCGCCGCGCTGGCCGTCGGGGACGTCTCCCTCCTCGACCATCGAGACGATGTCGGGGAGGAGCCGGTAGAAGCGCTCCGAGCGGTAGGGGGGATGGAGCGACCACATCCCCGGCGCCCGGCCGAGGAAGTCGATGCGCCGTAGGCCGGACCGGCGCATGGCCCGGCTCACGCTCGCCTCGGCCGTGCCCACCGGCGGGCGGCCGTGCAGGAGGGCCCGCGGGACGTCGCGCAGGCGCGCCGGGAGAAGCAGGCGGTCGGGGTGGTAGGTCTCGGCGAGGCGACGGCGGTCGAGGAAGAAGACGCGCGTGCTGAAGCCCGCGAACCCGTAGGCGGCATCGAGGCCCGCCACCGGCTCCCCGCGCTGGGTCGTGAGCGCTCGGCTCGGCGTCGGGGGCCCGGGGAAGGGGCTGCAGGTGAGCGCATCGGGTCGCTCGGCGAGCAGCCGGGCGGCCTCGGCGAGCCACGTCGGGCTGCCGCCGCCGAGCAGCATGTCGGCGTCCAGGTGCAAGATGTGGTCGTTCGCGGCGGCGTGCAGGGCGAAGAAGTAGGCGTAGAAGGGCCGTCCCCGGTAGTCCGACCGCGGGATCGCCCGGCCGCCGAAGAACCGGCGCGCCACGGCCGCCGCCTCGGAGGCCGAGCGGTCGACCTCGAGGACACGGACGTTCGAGTGCCGGGCGCGCAGCGCGGCGACGACGTCGAGGACGGTCGCGGTGCCGGCCTCCCAGTCCCGGCCGAACTCGTAGGAGCGGCCGACGAGCTCGAGGTCGAGGGTCACCAGGACCTCGTCCGCGTAGCGGCCGCACTGGCGCATCTGGTGCGCGAGGAGGATCTCGCAAAAGCGCGCGTCGCTCGGGGCGAGGGAGATCTGGACCGTCACGGGCTCCGGCGTTGCCCGCCCGGCGGCGGCTTTCGACCCAGGTGCCGCTGCCGCGTCCAGTGTCACGGCAATCCGGTCTTTGCGGCCGCGGCGATCCGGCGCAACTGGGCTTCCACGACGCCGAGGAAGAAGCCGACCGTCAGCGCGATCCGGAACCAGAAGAAGCCCATGTCCTCGTCCCCCATCACCACGTAGGCGACGAGCACCGCAACGCTCAGGGCGCCGAGCATCGCGGTCTCCCGGTCGCTCGCGCGCGCCAATTGGCAGCTGCGGATGACCGCGATCGAGAGGAAGACCCAGAAGAGGAGCTCGCCGAGGATGCCCGTGCGCATCCAGATGCCGTAGACGCCGTTGTGGGGGATGAAGCTGATCGCGGGGTCGGCGGCCGTCAGGTTGGTGATGGGGATCTGGTAGTCGATCGGGACCCCGAAGCCGTCCCCGAGATCCTTGGTGGCGCGGATGTTGAGCACGAGGTTCGCGTCCTCGGTGACGCGGTACTGGTCGGAGATCTGGTCCCGGGGATCAGGGGCGACCAGGGTGCGCACGGCCCGGGCCGGCTGGGCGAGCGTGCCGTTCTTGTTCCAGTACAAAGGCAGGTACAGCGCGCTCATGGCGAGCAAGGCGACCCCGGCGCCAGCCAGCAGCCTGCGGCGGTGGGGGAGCTCCCGGTACGCGACGACCGCCACGGCGAGGACGCCGCCCGCGAGGATCGCCCACGCGACCCGGCGCGTGTTGACCATGTCGCCGATGGCGACGACGGGCAGGAGAGCCGTCGCGACCCTGCGCAGCCGGCCACGGATCCCGAAGATCCACAGTGCGGACGTCAACACGATGCTGACGCCGAAGAAGAACGACTCCTCGTGTGCGAGGACGGCCTCGGGGCGCGGCCGCATGTTGCGCACCGAGAGAAAGATCACGATGCCGTAGGCCGCCTTTGCGGCCGTGCCCACGACGATGACCCACAGCACCGCCCGTATGGCACGAAGGCTCGTCATCAACTGCGCGGCGAGGAGGTACATGACCGCCAGGTAGAACCACGGTCGGATCTCCCAGATGGCGGCCTTGTACTCGCCGTGGCGGACGAGCAGCCCGTAGGCGAGGTAGACGACGATGAGGGCGAGGAACGCGCCGAGGGCGGCCGAGAGAGGCGAGCGGGGGATGAGCCGGTCGCCCGCCTTGGCGGTGCGCAGGACCCACAGCCCGACGGCGCAGAAGAGCAGGATCTCCGCCGGCGTCACGCCGCTTCCGGGGGTGAGGCTGTGGAAGAAGGGGATCCGCGAGGTCGCCGCGCCCGGCTGACCGCCCACCTGGTAGGCGAACTGCTCGACGGTGACGGCCGCCGCCATCACGAGGTAGACCCCGGCCCGGGGCCAGCGCCACAGGATCACCGGAAGGCAGACGACGGGAACGAGCAGGCTGCCGACGGGGTTCGCCTGCTGGGCGAGCACCGCGACGACCATCCCCGCCACCGCCGCGACGAGGACCGCGGCGGGCATCACGGCGCGGACCTGGCGGCGCTGCGGGTCGGCCGGGTGCGCGACCGGGGCCGTGGCGGTCGGCGGGCTCACAGCGCGTGGGTGCTCAGGCCGGCGTACAAGACGATGACGCCGACGGCGGCGGTCGCGGCGAGGTACGGCGCGCGCCCCCGCAGCCGGCGGCTCAGACCGGCGGCGAGTGCCGCGGCGAACACTGCGAGGAACCACATCTCAGGCGCCGAGCACCGCTCGGAGCAGGGGTGGAAGTGCCGGTCGCAGACCGTTCAGGATGACGGTCGGTGGCTGGGCGAGAGCCTCCAGCGCCCGGCGGAGGTCGCCGAGGGGGGTGACGCCGGCGCGCACGACGAGCAGGACCTCCGCGCAGCGGTTCGCCAGGGGGGCGCCCGACGCGGCGGGGACGAGCGGCGGCAGGTCGGCGACGACGACGTCGGCGCTCCCGACGAGCTGGGCGAGCAGCCCGCTCGCGGGGATTCGGCCGAGCAGGTCGGGCGCCGCGCCCCGGGCATCGCCGGCGGAGAGCAGCCCGAGGCCGTCGTCGCGCCAGCGGATGCAGCCGTAGAGGGACTGCTCCCCCCGCACGACCTCGGCGACCCCGGGCGTTGTGTCGAGCTCCGTCCGGCGCGCGAGGGCAGGGCTTTCGAGGTCGAGCTCGACGAGGAGGGTGCGCCGCCCGTACTCGCGCGCCAGCACGGCCGCCATGGCGGCCGCGACCACGCTGCGCCCCTCCCCGCGGAGGGTGCTCGTGACACCGAGGCTCTCCAGCTGCCGCGCGTCGAGGTGCCGAAGCGCCGAGCTGCAGGCCGCCACGATCTCGGCGGGCGGCCAGGTGGCCACCGTGGTGGCGGCGGCTTCTCGCGTGGTGAGGTCGTCGCCGAGGCTGGCGACGCCCCGCTGGTCGGCGTCGGCCGTGCCCGGGCGAGCGCCGGCGAGCGTGCGGTCGCGCCGGTCGCTCCCGGTCCGCCAGGCGCGGGCGCCCGTCTCGCGCAGGAGTCGCGCGGGAGCCCGGACGACGCTCACGGTGCGCTCCGCGGATCGCTCAGACGGGGGAGCTCGTCCACCGCCCCGATCACGCGCAGCGCAAGAAGGCCCTTCACATCGGCCTCGCTGCGCACGAGGGGGTCCGCGAGGCTGAGGAGGTAGAGGACGCCCGTGCTGAGCAGCAGCCCCGCAAGGAGACCGCCGGCGGCGGCGAAGACGAGCTTCTTCATCCTCCCGGTCGCCACCGGCGGGCTCGGGGCGTCGAAGACGCTGAGGACGCTGGCGTCGTTGGCCTGCGAGGCGGTCGCCACGTCCTGGTCGTACTGGTTCTGCGCGGACGCGAGCTGGGTCTGGGCGGCCGCGAGGGTGGCGGTGAGCTGGTTGGTGGCGGTGTCGGGCTGGCTGGCCACCCGTGCGGGGTGCAGGAGGACATAGGCCGCCAGGGACTGCTGCGCGGCGTTGACGGCCTTCTGGTCGTCCGCGAGGAGCCGCCGGTCCAGGCTCAACAGCGCCTGGTCGCGCTGGACCAGCCTCGCCCGCACCTGCGCGATCAGCTCATTGCCGACGGCGCGCGCCACCGCCACCGCCAGCTCGGGTGTCGGCTGCTTCGCGGTGACCGCGAGGATCTGGGGACCCGGGGTGGTGGCGCTGAAGGCCTTCGCGAGGCCGGCCAGGGCGGCCCGTCCCTCCGGGGAGGCGGGGTCGGTCACCTCGGGAGCGAGGGGCGTCCTCTTCGCCACCGACACGAGGAACGTGTCGGTGCTCAACAGCTCGTTGAGGACCTGCTGGTAATTGGCGGACGGGCTCGTGCCGTTGGCGCCGGCGACGATGGTGGAGGTGTTGGGCAGCGCGGCATCGGTCCACAGTGAGGTCGTGGACTGGTAGCTGGGCTTGGTCAGCACCAGGACCAGCGCGAGGCTGACCGCGAGGCAGACGAGAAGTGGCGCCGTCACCGCCGTCTTGTTGCGCAAGAGGGTCTCGGCGTAGCCGCGCCGGACCCGAGGAGTGTGGCTGAGGCCCCGGTCCACGATTGCTTCTTCACTCACAACGGCATCACCCTCGTCGTTGACGTTGCGCCCGCGTGTCGCGTCATCCGATGAGAGGGAGGCGGTGGGGCGCTGATACATCGACGCGGCGTCGCGTCGGGCGTCACCGGTGTATCTGCGGGGACGCGTCGGGCTCAGTCCTGCGATGGTCCTCGCGGTCTCCGGTGCGCACCTCGTGGTCGTGGGCGTGATCGCGATCGCGGTGTCCGTCGGGGTGGTCGCCGCCGGTGAAGGCCTTTACCTCGTGGTGCTTTCGGCGGCGGCGTTCGTCGCGCCGCGGCGCGCGGCGGAGGCGGAGCCGGCCTGGCCCCGGGTGACGCTGCTCGTCCCGGCGCACGACGAGGTCGCTCTGGTGGCGCGTTGTGTGGACTCGCTGCTGTCCCAGTCTTATCCGCGCTCTCGCTACGAGGTCGTCGTGATCGCCGACAACTGCACCGACGACACCGCCGCCGTGGCGCGGAGGGCGGGCGCCCGCGTCCTCGTGCGCGATGACCCTTCCTTGGTCGGCAAGGGACGGGCGCTGCGCTGGGCGATGGACCTTCTTCTCGCCGCCGACGCGCCGCCCGAGGCGATCGGCGTCGTGGACGCCGATTCGATTGCCGACCCGGGGTTCCTCGCCGGTCTCGTCGAGGAGTACCGGCGCGGCTGGCCCGTGATCCAGGGCGAGTACCTGGCGCTGCCCGACACGTCCTCGACGAGAGCGGAGCTGCGCGGCGCCGCGTTCCTGCTCTTCCATCGCGTGCGTTTTGCGGGCCGCGCCGCGCTCGGGCTGCCCTGCAGCCTCGTCGGCAACGGAATGCTGTTCGACGCTGCGCTGCTGCGGGCGCATCCCTGGGACGCCTTCAGCAGTGCGGAGGATGTCGAGTTCTCCGTGGACCTGCGACTCGCGGGGATCCGGCCCCGCTTCGCACCGGGCGCGCGGATCTCCGCCCCGGTGTCGAGTGCCGGGCGCGCGGCGCGCACCCAGCGGCTCCGCTGGGAGGGTGGACGACTGCACGTCGTGCGCAGCCGGCTCCCCGGTCTTCTCGCCGCGATCGTCGGACGCGGGCGGTGGGACCTGGTCGACGCCGCGGTCGACCTCGCGGTGCCGCCCGTCGGGGTGCTCGCCTCCGTCTCGGTGGCGGGCGTCGCCGCAGTGGGCGGACTCGCCGCCGTCGGGGACGCGCCGATCTCCGCGGTGGCGATCTGGGCGGCCGCGGCCGTGATGGTGCCCCTGCACATCGTCGTCGGCCTGATCGCCGCACATGCCCCGCCGTCGACCTTCCGCGCCCTCGTCGCGGCGCCGGCCGTGGTCGGCGCCGAGCTTGCGACGCGGGCCCGGCTGCTGCACGGGCTGCGTGCGAGCACCTGGGAGCGGACCGAGCGTCCGGGGGTGGGGGCCCTCGCCGCCCCGACGTTCGCCGAAGCGACCACCCCGACGCGTGGGCGCGACGCGTCGAGGCCGGAGATTCTCGGGATCCCCATCGACGCCCTCGACGTCGATGCAGCGGTCCAGCGCTGCGTCGACGCGGTGCGGGACCGCACCTTCCTGCAGGTCTGCACGGTGAACCTGGACTTCCTGGTGAACGCGCGCCACGATGCGGCGACTCGAGCCGTCCTCAGCGCGAGCGGTCTCAACCTCCCCGACGGTGCACCGGTCGGGTGGCTCGTCCGACTGGCCGGCCGCGGCGGGGTTCATCGGGTGGCCGGCGCGGACCTCGTCCCGGCGCTCGCCTCCCGGGCCGCAGACGAACGGCTGCGGCTCTTCCTCCTCGGCGGCGAGGGTGGCGTCGCCCAGCGAGCGGCGACCGCACTGATCCGGGAGAATCCGGGGCTGCTCATCGCCGGCGTCTACGAACCGCCGCGTGCCCCGCTCGGGCAGATGGACGACGCGGGGATCCTGGAACGGGTCGCGCGGGCGCGTGCCGACGTGTTGCTCGTCGCGTTCGGCCATCCCAAGCAGGAGAGGTGGATCCACGACCACGCGGACGCGCTCCCGGTCCCCGTGGCCATCGGCGTGGGCTGCACCTTCGACCTCCTCGCCGGGAGGCGGACACGTGCCCCGCGCTGGATGCAGGACCACGGCCTCGAGTGGCTCTATCGCGCGGCGCACGAACCGGTGCGTCTCGGCGGGCGCTACCTGCGCGACGCGGGCGCGCTCGTCGGGGTCTTCGTTCCGGCGGCGCTGCACCAGCGCCACCGCCGCCAGAAGGTGGACGCGCCGTGAGCGTCCTCGCGCCGGACCCGGGTCAGCGGGCGACGGCCGTCCAACCGGCCGAGCTTCACGGCGGCCGGGCCGGGGGCCTCGTCGTCGCGCAACCCGATGTCACGCACCGTGCAACTGGGCAGAGGCCCCGCAACAGGGGCCCGGGTCTGCGCATGCGGCTGGTCCTCATCGACCTCGGGGGGGTCCTCGCGGTCTGGATGACCGCGCTCGCTCCGGTCCGGGTCGATGGCGGTGGCCGGGTGCTGCGGGTGGCGGGAGCCGTGGTGTTGCTGGCGGTCGTCGCGCTCGGCGCACTGGCGCTCCAGCATCTCTATCTCGCGCGCGTCTGCGCGCTGCGGGCGGCCGAGCTGCGCGGGCTCGTGCGCAGCGCGCTCCTGAGCGGCGTGCTGGCGCTCTACGTTGCACCGGGTCTCGGGGTGGAGGTGAGCGCCGCGCGCGCCGGGCTGTCCAGCCTGGCGATGGCGACACTGCTGGCCGGCCTGCGCTCCGCCTACAGCTCCTGGCTGAGCGGCTGGCGTGCCCGTGGCCGCTTCGTGCGCCGCCTGGTGCTCGTCGGGACCAACGACGAAGCGCGCGAGCTCCTGCAGCTGCTGAGGACCCAGGCCGAGCTCGGCTACCGGGTCGTGGGCGTCGTCGGTGACGACCGGGCGTCCGCCCGCTCCCTGGAGCTCCCGTGGCTGGGTCGGCTCGCGGGTGCACCGCAGGCGATCCGCGCCGCGGATGCGGCCGCCCTCATCGCCGTCACGGCGCTCGGGCCGACCGAGCTGAACGGCGTGGTCCGGGGGCTGCTCGACGCCGGAGTCCGGGTGCACGCGTCGAGCGGCATGATGCGCATCGATCAGCGGCGCATGCGGGCCCTCCCGCTCGGCCACGAGCCGCTCTTCTACGTCGAGCCCGCGCGGCTCACCGGCTTCCAGCTCGCCGCGAAGCGGGCGATCGATCTGACCGCAGGCGGTCTTGCACTGGTCGCGGCCCTGCCGATCCTCGTGCTCGCGGCCGCTGCCATCGGGCTCGAGAGCGGTCGGCCCCTCCTGTTCCGCCAGGAGAGGACGGGCCGATACGGGGCGGCCTTCACCATGTTCAAGCTGCGCACCATGGTCCAGGACGCACCCGAGCGGCTCGCAGAGCTGCGGGCCAAGAACGAGCGCCAGGACGGGCCGCTTTTCAAGCTCGAGGCGGATCCGCGGGTGACCCGAGTCGGTCGCATCCTGCGGGCGACCAGCATCGACGAGCTGCCCCAGCTCCTCAACGTGCTGCGGGGCGAGATGAGCCTTGTCGGGCCGCGCCCGGCCTTGCCCGAGGAGGTCGCCGGCTTTGACCAAGAGATGCGGCCGCGCCTTGGCGTCCGCCCCGGCATCACCGGGCTCTGGCAGCTGGAGGCCCGCGACAACCCGTCCTTCGCCGTGTACCGCCACCTCGACCTGTTCTACGTCGAGAACTGGTCCATCGCGATGGACGTGTCGATCCTCGCCGAGACCCTCGTGTCGGTCGCGCTCCGGGCGCTGCGGTCCTTCGGCGGCCGGAGAGCTGCCGGCGGGGACGTGGCACCACTCTCGGCCGCGGACGCAGGTGGGCCTCGATGACCGATGCGTCGCTCGTCACGCGCGCCGCAGGGGGAGACCGCCAGGCCTGGCGACAGCTGGTGCAGCACCTCTCGGACATCCCCTGGGGCGTCGCCCGCGCACTCGGCCTCTCGTCGGAGGATGCCGGCCAGGTGGTGACCGTCACCTGGCTGCGGCTGGTCGACCGCCTCGACCGTTTCGTGGCCGAGGAGGAGGTCGCACCCTTTGTGGCCGCGACCGCCTTCCGGGAGACGACGCGGCTCGCGAGCGTGCTGCGCCTCGTGCGCTCCGGCGCGCGGCACGCCGCGAGAGCCGATGGACCCGACGCGGCGCGCGCAAAGGAAGGCAACGGAGACCGAGACCGCCTGCTCTACCTCGCCTATCTCCGGCTGCCCGCCCGCAGCAGGCTCCTGCTGCGCCTCGTGGTCTCCGGCCGTCTCCACTACCGGGAGATCAGCGACGCGCTCGCGATGCCGATCGGCAGCATCGGCCCGACCCGCCAGCGCGGCTTCCACGCGCTGCGCAAGGCGCTCGAGGGCACCGGGGGGTCGTCCCCGTGACGGCCGGCGACGCGGGGCGCGACGACGTATCCGCGGAGGCGGCAGCGACTCGTTTCCCAGTGATGACGCGCGTCCATGACGTGCCGCGCGACAACGGCGCGCTCGCCGCGCGACAAGAACCGCACACGGCGAGGAGGCGGGGGAACCGCCGCCCCCCCTGGGCCGAGTGCCTGGCGCGGGCGCTGCGCCGGGTGCTCGCGGCCAACGACCCGCTCCCGCCCGGCCTGGCCGACGCGAGCGGCGCCCTCATCGACGAGCGGCGCCGCGATGTCCTGCTCGCCGAGCTGCGCTTCGACTCGGCCGTCGACAGGGGGCCCGTTCCCCGGGCCGCGAACGGGCTCGGAGCGCGCGTCCTCGCGTTCCAGGTCGCGGACACGATGCTGATCCTCGGGCTGGAGGAGAGCGACGACGCCACGGTGCTCAACGGCATGATCGTCGCCCCGAGGAGATACACGGTGTCGCTCCGCAGCCTCGGCGGCGCGCCGGTTCCGGTCTCGGGACCCTCACCGCGCCGGTTCGCGTACCGCCTGGGCAGGTCGGGCCCGGTGCGCGTGGAGCTCGCGAGCGACGAGGGTGCCCCCCTTGTGCAGACCGACTGGGTGCTCGTGTAGGTGTCGTGCGCGTCGTGGCGCGTGACGCCACGACGGCCCTCCCCTCAGCGCCGCGCCCGATACCGGAGACGGCGCGTACGGGGCCGGCACGCTCCTTCGGCGGCAAAGCCGGCAACCCAACTCGCGCGGGACACCACACCTTGCCGTCCCGGTCGCGCGGTGAGGGCGCCGACTCCCGGGTGCGGGCACCCTTCCCTGTGCTTGCGGGCAGGAGGGGGACCGCGGCGCCACGCCGGGGCGCGCGGGCAAGGCGCGCCACCTGGCGGGGCGACGCGACGCGTGGGGAGACGTTCTGGCACCCCGGGGCCGGCCGTCGGGAGTGCGCGCCCAGCGTTGGCCGGCACGCGTCGGGACGGCGAAGCGCGCCGTGTGCGGCCACGGGTCCCCCGCGTCCGGGGACCGCAAGTCGGCGCACGGATGGAGGCGGCGTCACCTGTCCGGCGGAGAGCGCAATGACCGGGCCAAGGCGCGCTTGGGCGAGGCTCGCGGAGCCGTGGCGCGCCCGTGCCTCGGACGCTACAGTCGCCCCGGCAGCCAACCAGGGGAGGGTCTGTGGCCGACGACGAGCAGCGCGTGGGACGAGTGGACCTCGCCCGCCAGCAAGCGGAGATCGACCGGATCCGTACCGTGAAGTCGGCACTTCCCGCCGCAGAGCGCAAGGTCACCACGCGGGCCGTCGCGCACATCGTCGCCGACACGCGCATCGAGGCCCGGCTCGGCCGGTTCACCGTTCAGTCCGACGAGCCGCCGGATCGCGGCGGCGACGACACGGCGCCGTCGCCGCTGCAGTTCCTGATGGCCGCCGTCGCCTTCTGACTACTGACCCAGGTGGCGCGGTTCGCGCCACTCTACGATGTCGAGATCTTCGACGCGAAGGCCGACGTGCGCGCCACGTTCTCCAACACCGAGAAGTACGGCATCGATGACGCGCCGGCCTACTTCGAGCAGGTGACGGTCGCACTCTCCATCGATTCGCCCGCACCCACGTCGTCGGTCGCGGCGCTCGTCGCCCACGCCGAGCGGGCCTGTCACGCGGCCCAGAGTCTTCGCCACCCCATCCCGGTGACGCTGGCCGCCACTCTCAACGGCGTCGCGCTCGAGTAGCCGCCCTACCCGAGCCGGCCGGCGCCCGTCCCCCCGCGCGGCGCGACAGGGCCGCGCGGACCGGCGGATGGGCGGAGTCGTGACCTGGGCGGTGACCGGCCCGGGGCACCTCGCCGCTGCGGCGAGGGTCCAGGAGGGCGCCCCGGTTCGAGCGCCTCGTCTCGGCGTGCTCGCCGGCGCGCGACTTCCCGACAGCCCTGCAACGTTTGCTCCTGCAACGACGCGCGTCGCGCGCCTTTCACCGCAATCGGCCCGACCGTCGGCGGTGGCGTCGGCGCAAGACAGCACCGAGTTGTGCGACCGGCGCGTCGGGCGGCTTCACGTCCATGGCGGCGCGCTCTTCGGGGGTCACCCGGTCGAGGAGGGACCTCGCCGGTGCCGGGCGTCTGGTCTGGGCCCGCTCAGTCCGGCGGAACCGCGTTCGCCGATGCCGTTACCACGGCGTCCCGTGCGGTCCCGGTGCCGCCCAGGGCGATCTTGACCCCCATCGTCGTCAGCATCCGGCTCATGCCGGCGCCCATGTGGTGGGCGACAACGACCTCGACGTGGTGATCCCGCAAGAATCTCGCCACGCGGGCATGGTGGCGCGCTTCGCTCCCCGCGTCGTGGAGGGAGTCCCAGGCGACGTCGAACTCGTTCCAGTGCGTGATGGCGCCGTCCTCGACGGTCGCGACCGCGACGCGCGCAGCGCGCCCCCAGCGGGCATCCACCGAGCCGGTGCGATCGACGGGCACGCAGACAATCACGACGCGACCTCTGTCTGTTCTCGAGGAGACCCTGCGGCGGTCCCGCAGAAGCCACCACAGGTTACAAGCCGGCGAGGCGACGGCGCCGAGGCGGCATCCAAGCCGCTGCGGGGGCGCCACTCCGGGTCGCGCCCCCGCAGCGGCTTGGAGGACACGAAAGAGACACCCCCGTCTTTGGACGGGGGTGTCTCGATCCGCGTTGCAGCCTTCAGCTCAAGACGCCGAGGTGCTCAGCCACGGTGGCCCGTAACCGGAGCCCCCCATCGCGAACGGGCCGAAGCCGCCACCCCTGGCGCGACCCATCCCGAAGTGCGCATTCATCTGCGCGCTGAACGCGTCGGTGATCGCCGTCGCCTGCGCCTGGGTGATCGTGCCGTTCTTCACGAGCGGCGCGAGCGCGCTCGCCAGGGCACCGTTCGCCGCGACCGGCGGCGAAAGGGCGCGGCGCCCGCCGAAGGCCGGAGCGTTGGCCTGGACGGCGGCGCAGAGCGCGTCGTGGATCGCGCTCGCCTGCGCCTGGGTGATCGTGCCGCTGGCGACGAGGCGCTGCAGCGGGTACGGGACGAACGACGACGTCGCGGCGATCGTCGGAGCCGCCGCCGCCGTGGCGACGCCACCGCTCAAGAGCGCGCCAGCCGTGCCACCACCGGCGAGGACGCTCGCAGCGAGCAGTCCTGCCGAGACCTTCTTCGTGAGCGACTTCTTCATCGTCTCCACCTCCTGTCTGTGTTCTTGCAACACTCAGGGTAAAACCGGTGGGTAAAGGGAGATCGGGAAGCGGGTAGGAGGCCGGTAAGAACGCCCGCGGCGCCCTCCACCCCGCCCTGTGGCCCGCCGGGCTCAGGGCTCCCCGCCAGCGCGCCGGAGCCGTCGGGGCGCAGGCTTGCCCTCGGGTGCGCCCGGGCGCCGCGCTGCTTACCGGGTTCTTACCTGTGCCGGGCAAAATGGAGTCATGGTCGCTGGTATCTCGCCGGTGGTGCTCGTGGCCGAGGACGACCGCGCGACGCGCGAGTCGCTCGTGACCGCGTTCGAGCTCGAGGGCTACGAGGTTCTCGCCGTGGGCGACGGAGCCCGAGCTCTGGAGGCGCTCGGAACGGCCGACGCAGGGGTCGTGGTGCTCGACATCGGGATGCCCGAGGTGGACGGCCTGAGCGTGTGCCGGCGGATGCGCGCCCGCCACGACCACACCCCGGTGCTGATTCTCACCGCCCGCTCCGAGGTGTCCGACCGCGTCTCGGGGCTCGACGCGGGGGCGGACGACTACCTGGCGAAGCCGTTCGCGCTCGACGAGCTTCTGGCCCGGGTACGGGCTCTGCTGCGCCGCAGCCGCTACGACGAGCCGGACGGCATCCTGGTCGTCGGTGACCTCCGCCTGGACGAGTCGGCCCGGCGGGTGTGGCGCGCGGGGCGGGAGATCGAGCTTTCCAAGACGGAGTTCGACCTGTTGCAGCTCCTGATGCGCAACGCCGGGGTGGTCCTCGACCACGCGAGGATCTACGAGCACATCTGGAACTACGACTTCGGTCCCGACTCGAAGAACCTCGCCGTCTACATCGGCTACCTGCGCCGCAAGCTCGAAGACGAGGGCCCAACGCGCCTCATCCACACCGTGCGCGGCGTCGGCTACACCCTGCGGGCGTCATGAGCCTGCGGGCGCGCCTCGCGATCGGCCTCGCGCTGCTCGTGGCGGTGGCGGCCACCGCCGCGATGGGCATCGCCTACGCCGCGACGGCCGGACGCCTCGAGGCGCAGCTGGACGCCTCTCTCCGCCAGGGCGCGGCCCGGCTGGCCACGATGCCGATCGGGCGGGGCCCCTTTGCCGGCCCCGGAGGAGGCTCCCGGGCAGCCTTCAATGCCGGTCCCGGGCCGCTCGGCGCCTTGGGCCTGGTCGTGGTCCAGTACCTCGACGCCGGGGGGGACGTGGTCTCCCGGGAGGGTGAGGTGACCCTTCCCGTTCTGGCCCACGACCGCGCGCTCGCCCGCTCGGGGGGGAGCGCGTGGCTGCACAGCGTCAGCGTCCGTGCGGGCACCTACCGGGTGCTGACCCAGCCGCTGCCGGGGGGAGGGGCGGTGCAACTCGCACGTGACGACAGCGAGAACCAGTCCCTGCTCGGATCGTTGCGCTGGCGCTTCGGTCTGCTGGATCTGGCGGTGGCGATCGTCGCCGCCGGCGCCGGCTGGCTCTTCTCCCGCCGTCTCACCCGCCCGCTCCGCCGCCTCGCCGGCGCCGCCGAGCAGGTGGCTTCGACCGGTCGCCTCGATGTGCCGATCGACTCGGCAGCCGACGACGAGACTGGCCGACTGGCACTGGCGTTCGCCACCATGCTCGAGGCGCTGTCACGCGCCCGCGCCACGCAGCACCAGCTGGCCGAGGATGCCGCGCACGAGCTGCGCACGCCGCTCACCAGCCTGCGCACCAACGTCGACATCCTGCGCCGCCACGACGACCTGGCCCTCGAGACCCGGACCCGGATCCTCGGGGCGCTCGACACCGAGCTGCGCGAGCTGACCGGCCTCCTCGACGAGCTCGTCGAGCTCTCGACGGAGCGGCGCGACGAGGAGGAAGCCGAGCCGCTCCGTCTCGACGAGCTGGTCGCGGCCGTCGTTGAGCGGGCCCGCCAGAGGACCGGGCGCACCATCGATCTCAGCACCGAAGAGTGCCTGGTCCAGGGCCGCCCCCGGGCGCTGGCCCGCGCGGTCGCGAACCTCGTCGACAACGCGGTCAAGTTCAGCTCCGAGCCGGCGCCGGTCGAGGTGCGCGTCCGTGCGGGACGGGTGGAGGTGCGTGATCACGGCCCGGGGATCGCCCCCGAGGACCTCCCGCGGGTCTTCGACCGCTTCTACCGTTCCGCCGCGGCGCGAGCAGAGGCCGGATCCGGGCTCGGCCTCGCGATCGTCGCGCACGTGGCGGAGACCCACGGCGGGCGCGTCTTCGCCCTGAGCCACCCCGAGGGGGGGTCGGTCGTCGGCTTCGAGTTGGCAACCACGCCGGCGACCCCGGCACCGGCGGCTGCGTCGCGGGCGGCTCGCCGGCCGACAACGGACGACGCGGCGAGCGAGGCATAGGCGGCCGCCGGCCGCGCGCGTGCGCGCCGGGCAGTCCTTGAGAGATCCCGCTCCCCCTCCAAAGGCCGACGGCTGCGAGCCGTTGGGGAGTGTGCCCCGCGGCCCGAGACGGCGGCGGTCGGCCTTCTCGTCGGTAGGGCCGACCGATCGCCGGGTCCGACGCCACGCCCCGGACCGGCGGCACCCCGGTGAGGCTCGTGGCAAGGCCAGAGTTGTCCACGGGCTCGAGGACCCCCGGTGGCGGTGGCGCGTCCGGCGTGCGGTCAGGTCGAGTGCGGCTGCTGCCCGGACGAAAGCGACGCCGACCCACGAGGGTCTTGCGGACCCCAAGGCCGTGTCGTGCAGGGATCACCGACGCCGACGACGCCGACGATGTCCCGGCCGAGGCCGCGGTCTGAACGGCACGCGGGACTTGTGCGCGCCCAGCGACGTGCGGTGTCGTCGCGTCTCGGGGTCGCCCGCCTGAGCGGGCCGTCGGTGCGCCGGGGGTGCCCCTACCGGTCTGATCGCCTCGGGCACCGCCAAAGACCCGATGGCGTCACGTGCGCCTGGCCTGTCGCGCCGGTACGCCAGGGCCGCCGGCGCAGCGTGAGCGGGACACGGGGGAGGAGAGCACAGCGGTCGCTCTGGGCGATGGCTCGACGGGTCGTGCCGGGCCGGCGCGCTCGGGCGTGCGGCGCGCTCTTTCGAGAGCGATCTGGCCGTGTGCCTGCGCGAGAGGCCGGCGCTCTGTCGCGCGGCGGCGACGGCAGAACGCGCGCGACACGTCGGGACCAAGGCGCCGTGCCGCGGGGCGGAGCGACGGCGGCTCAGGCGTCACGGCGGACGATCAGCCATCCGCCGACGACAACTGCGACGGCGGCGTAGCCCGCGAGGACCGCCAGTCCGGCCCAGGGGCCGAAGAGGATCGCCGTCGGGACGCCCGTGCCCGGCGTCGCGAAGTTCACGAGGCGGCCCGGCCGCACGGCGACGAGCACGGCCCAGATGTTGACGGGCAGGTACCGGTCGAGGACGTTCTCGAGGGACACGGGCAGGGAAGCGACGATCCCGGGGAGGACGAAGAGGAGCGAGACGACGGCCGCGATGGCTCCGGCCGTGTGGCGGATGATGGCTCCCATGCCGAGGGCGAAGAGGCCGAGAACCGCGAGGTAGAGGCCACCGGAGACGACGGCGCGAAGCACTCCCGGCTGGCCGAGGGTGGCGTGCGGGGCGTGACCGGCGAGGAGCGACTGCCCCGCGAGGAAGGCGGCGAACGAGGCCACCTCGCCGACGCCGAGCGCCACCGCTCCAAAGACGGCCACCTTCGCGGCGAGCACACGGGTCCGTCTCGGCACCGCCGCGAAGGTCGTGCGGATCGCGCCGGTGGCGTACTCGGCGTTCATCACGAGCACGCCGACGACGCCGATCGACACCTGGCCGACGAGCAGGCCGACGAGGCTCGTGACGGTGGGGTCGAAACCCGCTCCGGCGGGGCCCGAGATGTGCGCCGGCCAGTGGGTCGCGCGCTCACCGGTCTCCAGGGCGCCGACACCCACGACCAGGATGACGGTGGCGAGGAGGCCGAGGAACGTGGAGCGGACGGTGCGCAGCTTGGTCAGCTCGGACCGGCCGACACCCCAGAGGCCGCGCAGGAGCTCGATCGGCGTCGAGGGATCGCGCCGGCGGGCGCGCCGGCCTCGGCCCCCGTTGGTCTGGCACGCGGCCTCGCTTCGCACGTCACCCCCCTCTCGGCGCCTCGTGGTGCGGCCATCTTGGCTCCGGGTGCAGCTCCGCGCTGGTCGGCCGGCCGCAGCGGGCCGACCGCGCCCGCCAGCGGGCCAGCCGGCGCCCGGCGCCCGCTCAGGCCCGCCGTCAGCTCTTGGTCTCGGTGCTGACCTGCGACGACGCGTGGCCCGCCCCCACGCGGCGCGCCGCGTCTGTGAGGCTCGCGACCAGTCGGCACGAACCAACCTCACCAACAGCGAGGATGCCGATGACCGACAGCGAGCACTCCCGCAGCTCCGCCAGGGCGCCGGCGGCGCCGTGCGCCGATCAGGGGGGCGTCAACGCGCAGGGTGAGGAGATCACCAGCCTTGAGGGCATTCCCGCGCTCTCGCTCGATGCCATCAGTTCGGTCGCCTATGGGCCCGAGGCGATGCTCGTTGCCCTGGCGAGCGCCGGGGCGGGCGCGCTCGGAGAGATCGAGCCGATCACGGCCGCCATCGTCGTGCTGCTCGTCATCCTCGTGCTCTCCTACCGCCAGGTGATCACCGCCTATCCCGGCGGCGGCTGCTACGCCGTTCTCGAAGGCGAGCCTCGGTCGCCGGACGAGCCTGATCGCCGGGGCGGCCCTCATCGTCGACGACGCGCTCACCGTGGCCGTGTCGATCGCGGCCGGCGTCGCGGTGTTTGTCTCCGCCTTTTTCTGGGTTCGGACAGCCTCGTCCGCGCCCTCGCGATCCTGGCTGCGCTCACGGCCCTCAACCTCCGGGGCCTCGCGACGCGTTCCCGGGTACTGCTCCTGCCGACCGCGGTCTTCATCGTCGGGATCTCCGTCGTGATCGTGTCCGGGCTCCTCCGCCAGCACCCGGCGGTCGGCTCCGAGGTCCCTCAGACGGTGGTCCGCACGGCGTCGACGGTCGGGGTTCTCCTGATCCTGAAGGCCTTCGCCGCCGGCTGCAGCGCCCTCACCGGGAAGGAGGCGATCGCCAACGACGTCCCGGTGTTCCGCCAGCCGAGGGCCCGCCGGGCCATGCGCACCGGGATGCTCCTCGGCGCCCTGCTCGCCACGATGCTGCTCGGGCACTCGGTGCTCACCGTTCGCTTCCGCATTCCACCGTCGACCTCGGCGACGGTGCTGAGCCAGGTCACCCGTGCCTCGGTCGGCAGCGGACGCCCTACTACATGATCGAGTTGTCGACGACGGTGGTCCTGGCGCTCGCCGCCAACACCTCCTTCGGCGGCCTGCCGATGCTCACCAGTCTCCTGGCGCGGGACAATCTCGTTGCGCACGTCTTCGGCCTGCGCGGCGACCGTCCCGTCTTCTGCTACGGCGTGGTCGTGCTGGCGTTGCTCTCGGGAGCCCTGCTCGTGGCCGTCGACGCGGACACCAACGCGCTGATCGCGCTGTTCGCGACCGGCGTGTTCACGGGGTTCACCCTCTCCCAGGCCGGTCTCGTCCGCCACTGGTGGCGGCAGCGTCCGCGACACTGGCGGGCGCGGGTGGCGTTGAACGGCCTCGGGGCTGCGATGACCGGGGTGGCGACCCTCGTCTTCGTGTTCACGAAGTTCACGGCCGGCGCGTGGGTGGTGGTCATCGCCATCCCGACCATCATCGTTCTGTTCGTCCGCGTAGCGGACCACTACCGCGACGTCGCGGTCGAGCTCGGGATCGGCGAGACGCCACCGGTCCCGAAACCGCAAGCGGCTCTCGTCGTGGTCGCGGTCACAGCCGTGTCCAGATGACGGCGGTCGCCCCGTCGCAGGCGCTCGCGCTCGGGGAGGAGGTTGCGGCGGTGAGCGTGCGCTTCGACGACGAGGGGGCCGCCGCGCTCCGGGACGCGTGGGACCGCTGGCAGCCGGGCGTCCGGCGCGTCGTCTTGCGTCCCGAGTTGCGCTCGATCACCAAGCCGATGCTCGCGTACCTCAACTCGGTCAAACTTCAGCCCAGTCCTCGGTCCTTGCCCTCATACCCGAGGTCGAGCCAAGAGGTGGCGGCACCAGCTCCTCCAGAACCAGCGCGGCGTCATCCTCATAAACGTGCTTCGTCGGCGTAGCGATGTGACGATCGCGCGGGTCGCCTTCCATCTGAGGAACGAGTAGCGCACACAGATCGTTTCGCCGTCCGCGCCGACTCCCGCTGTTCGTGCCAGCGCTCTCCGCCCCGAGCGTCGCCTGCCCGCCGAGAGTGACCCGGCAAGACGCGGCACCCGATGGTTGTGAGAGACGCGGCTGCGGGGTTTGCCGGCGAAGGGCGCTCGAGCCGCACCGTCAACCTCCTGCGTGCCGGGGCCGGGGGATCAGAGCGGAGGAGGTGGAGCTGAGCGCGGCCCCGAGCCAAGCGCGTGGCGGGCCCCCTGCCGGCGCTCGCCGGGATGTCGCGACGCGTGGCTGGGGTGCCGGCGCCGGTCAGGCGCAGGGAGGGTGTGCGGCCCCGCGGGGGAGCTCCGTGGAGAACGACACGAGCCCCGGGTGGGCGCGGACCATCTGCCACACGAGATTGCGTGCCGCCACCCGCGCGGCCTTCGGGACGATTTCGAAATGGTGCCGGAGGTCGCGGACAAGGTGGTCCTCGAGGCGGAACGCGGTCGTCTCGGTGTAGGAGAGACGGTCGGGCGCGCGGGACGAGTGCGCGCCGGCGGTGGCCGATGCAGCGAATCGGGGCTCGGGGACGGCGACCGGTACGCTGCGCTCCCCGAGGCAGAGGAAGAACTCGCCCCGTCGATCGACTCCGGCCGCGGCATCGTAGGTGAGGGTCACGATGCGACCATCAGGAAGCATCGTCGAGCACATCTCGCATCTCCCGTTGCACCAGGCGTCCCCACCAGGCTACGTCCTCAGCAGGGTTGTGCAACGCGCGAACGCGCTGCGAAGCTGCTGGCGGACGCCGGCGGGCTCGGAACCCCTGCGGCGCGAGAT
>JAKABX010000032.1 GCA_021796545.1 Actinomycetes bacterium | reverse complement strand
CGGTCGTGAGCGGTGAACGAGCGCCCGTGCACCGGCCAGGCACCGGCGTCCGAGACGGTCGCCAACCGAACCCGAATCCGGCGGCCGAGAAGCGCCACATCCTGTCCTCCTGCCGATCCTCCGCCCGCGCAGCGTCGAGCGACCGCCCGGACCCTCGCAACCTCGCGTCGGGACCGGCGCACCAACTCGAGCGCGTCGGACCGCGGTGCTGGGCGCGGTGGGCGTCGTCGGCGCGCCCGTAACGGGCGCGCCGACGCGCCCGGGGATCGGCCCGTCAAGAGCGACAAGGGTCCGGCGACCGATCAGTGCAGGCCGAAAGCCCCGGACGCGTCGAGATGGGTCATGGCGGCCAGCCACGCCCGCGTGTGCGCCGCTCGCGCGGGCGAGAACCCGGCCCGCCCGGCGCCGCATGCGTTTGCTGCGTCGCTCCTCCAGGATGCGCCCACGACCACCACGGCGTGCTCTCCGAGAGGCCCGTCGCAGGGGAGGGCCGGGGCCCGTCAGTTCCCGGTGTCCCCGGCTCGCCGGATTCCTCCGGCGGCGTCGCCGAGCGTCGGCGGGTGCGCCGCGAGCGCGCCGGCGACCGACGCGCCGCGGGGGACCAGCGGGATCAGACAGGCCTGCAGCGCGTGGTAGAGGTCGGGCTTTCCGTACCACGGCCCAAAGGCCCGGCGGTTCTGCTCGTCGAGTTGCGCATACCAACCCCCGCGGGCGTGGTCGATGAGGTGGGCGGCGGCGAAGTCCCAGAACCGCCGGTACCAGACCTCGTACGCGCCGCCGGGTTCGGTCTCGGCGTGGACCGCGCTCGCCGCGATCCCTTCGGCGATCGGCCACCAGTACCGGTGCGGGTTGGCCCGGCCCCCGTCGAAGTCGACCGTGTAGACGAGCCCGCCGCGGGCCGCGTCCCACCCGACCTCGACCGCCCGAGCGAACAGCCCCCGTGCCGCCTCGGTCGTCCACCCGACCTCCCCGGTCGCCACGGCGATCCCGCGCAACAGGCGCGACCACTCGAGGAGGTGCCCGACCGTGACGCCGTAAGGGCGGAACGGGTCGTCCAGGCGGTCGCGGTTGTAGGCGGGAACCGGCTCCCAGTCCTCGTCGTAGTGCTCGGGCAGCATCCAGTCCCGAGAACGGGCGTGGCGCCCGATGACGAGCGCGCCGATGCGCGCGGCGCGCGTGGCGAAGGTCTTGTCCCCGGTCGCGTCGTAGGCCGCGAGGTACGCCTCGCACAGGTGCATGTTTGAGTTCGCGCCCCGGTAGGCCTCGAGCTCGGACCACTGCGCGGAGAACGCCTCGCGGCTCGCCCCGTCGTGCTCGGACCAGAACCGCTCGTCGAGCACCGCCGCCACGTCCTCGCACAGCGCCCGGGCGTCGTGCCCGGCGCGCCACGCGCTCGACGCAGCAAGAAGGACGTGGGCGTGGCCGTACGCGGTCTTCTCGGCCGCCCCCGCGCCCGGCGCGCCCACCAGCTCGCGGTAGCCGCCGAGGCGTGTGTCGCGGTGCTCGCGCCACAGCGCCTCGAGGCCGCGCTCGACGACCGGCGCACAGCCCGGCAGGCCGAGCAGCTCACCGAGCGCGTAGCTGTGGACCGTGCGCGCGACGACGAGCAGCTTCTGGGGACCACCGGGGTCGATCAGCGCCCCGTCGTCGTCGAGCTCGCCGAAGTGCCCGTCGACATCCAGTGTGGCGCGGTGGAACCGCAGCAGGGAGAGAGCCTGATCGAACAGGAAGTGGCGGTGCGCGTCCTGGTCGATCCAGCGCGCCTTGCCCGCCGGCGGGTCGCTCACCGCCGCGTACCGCCGGGATGGACGATCTCCTGCAGGCGCCCGAGCAGCTCGGCCGCCTCGTCGGGCGGGCGCTGCCACAGGCGCCGGCCGATCGTGATCCCGGCCGCCCCGGCGGCCATCGCGTCGGCGACGAGCGCGCAGAGGTCGTCCGCTGTCCCGCTCGGGGGGCCGCCGAGGATGACGAGCGGAACGCCGAGCTCCAAGACCCACGCGCCGAGGAGCTCGGGGTCGTCGGGGTAGGCCACCTTGATGATGTCGGCACCGAGCTCCGCGGCCATCCGACAGCCGTCGCCCTCGGCCGCGACGGCTTCGGGCCCCCGCGGCCGGTAGATCGCGATCGGCTCGACCATGACGGGCAGGCCGAGGGGCTCGGCGCGCACGATGACGTCGGCGACGAAGGCCGAGCAGCGCGCCCGCTCGTCGGGCGCGACGTCCCAGGGCATGAACACCTTGACCGCGTCCACACCGAGCTGCGCGGCCCGTTCGAGCGAGGTGATGAGCACGCTCGTGCCGCCTTCAGCATCCCGGTAGTAGGTATCGACCGTCATGAGGCGCGCCGGGGCGCCCCGTCCGGTAAAGAGGTCCGCCGAGCGCTGAGTCAGTCCCGGTCCGAGCAGGAAGCCGTCGCAGCCGAGCGGGAGGAAGCGGCGCAAGAGCGCGAGCGGGTCCTCCAGGCCGGCGAGACGGCCGAGCTGGGTCCCGTGGTCGGCGGGGACGACGACGCTGCGCCCGTCCTCGGCGAAGATCCTGCCGAGCCGGTAGGCCTTGCCGGCACCCGCGGCGCTCGTCCGCGTCGTCTCGGCGGGCGGGGCGCTGTCCAACTTGTCCACGGCTGAGGACCTCCTAGCTGACCGGAACAGTGTGCTCGGGCACCGGCGCGATGGGCTCGACAGCGACCGGGGGGAAGTCCGCCGGCGCGGCGAAGCGTCCGCAGGCCATCCCGGCGAACATCGCCGCACCGCGGATCCCGGCCTCGGCGACGCCGGGAACCGTGAGCGGCGGAAAGCATGCCGCCTTCAGGCGGCGGAGAACGGGGTTGCTCGACCAGCCGCCGATCAGCCGGACCTCCTCGACCGGCCCCCCGAGGGCCTCGAGGCCGGAGAGCAGGTCGCGGGCGCGCGCCGTCGCGCGGGCGACCGCGCCGTGCCAGATGACTGCGGGTGCCGCCCCCGCCGCGCGGGCGGCCGCGGCCCACGGCGCGTCGTCGTCCTCTGCGGGTCGCGGGGGGATCTCGGCGGCGAGCGCCGCCGCGGCGGCGTCGAAGGGGGTCACCCCGCCGCTCGAGGTCGCGCCGAGGAGATCGAGGACCGGCGCGAGCGCGAGCCCGAGGGCCGTCCCGCCGAGGAGGGCGTCGTAGCCCTCGAGCGCGTGGCAACCCGTCGCGATCCCGAGCCCACGCCCCGCACCGAGCGGGCGGGCGGGGTCGCGGGGCACGGCGCGCAGGAGGGCCTCGGCGGTCCCGCAGGAGTCGACGGCCTGGTGCGCGGCGACGGCCCCGACGCCGACGGCGGCGCAGAGGTGGTCGTGACCCCCGACCGTGACGACCGCTCCCGTGGCGCGCGCGAGGCCGAGGGAGTCGGGGACCCGCCCGAGCGCCGAGCCCGCCGCCCGCACGGGCGGGAAGAGATCGGCGCGGGCGCCCGCCCAGGACAGGGCGTCCGGCCACCAACAGCGCCGGGCGACGTCGAGCGCCCCGGTGCGCGTCGCGAGCGATGCCTCGGCCGCGATCTCGCCGCCCAGGCGGAACGCGACCCACTCGGCGACGCTCAACGCGTGCACGGCGCGGCGCGCCGCGGGCTCGTGCAGGAAGCGGTGGCGCAGCGTCGGCAGCGTCGGGATCTGCGCGGTGGCCAGCCCGGTGACCGCCCCGATCCGCTCGTCGCCGAGCGCGTCCTTGTAGGCCGCGAAGTCCGCGAGCGCGCGCCGGTCGTGCCACGCCGGCGCGCGCCCGATCGCCTCGTTGCGTGCGTCGAGGAGAATCGCCGTCTCGGCGACGCTCGTGATCCCGACGCCGGCGACGTCCCCGGGCGGCGCCTTGGCGAGCGCGCGCCCGGCGACCTCCACGACGGTGGCGAGCAGCTCATCCGCATCGAGCTCGGTCCCCGCCGGCGTGTGGCGCCAGGGCGTCGCCCCGGCGTCGCGACACAGCTCCCGGCCCGCGTCGTCGACGATGCCCGCCTTGGTGAGCGTGGTCCCGACGTCGATGCCGAGAAGCAGGCAGCCCGCGGCGCTCATCGTGACGGCGCCGCCTCCGTCCAGGGGCGCGCGAGACCGGCGATCGTCTCGAGCGTGCGCTCGAGGCGCGCGCGGCCCGTCGAGGCGAGGAACGCGCGCCGCGGCTCGCGGTCCATCGCGACGGCCTCCTTCCAGTACACGCGCCCGGCGATGAAGCCCGAGGCGCCGCCCTCCGCGCAGGCCGTGCGCACGGCGTCGAGGAACGGCTCGAAGTCCATCCCCGCGGAGAGCAGCGCCCAGGGAACCTCGATCGCGTCGGCGACCGCCGCGCAGTGGCGCGCGTCACCGGGGTACTCGAGCTTCAACAGGTCCGGGCGCGTCGCGCCGAGCAGGCGCGCCGATTCGACGATCAGCTCCCCCCGGCGCTCCGGGCTGAGCGGCTCCTCGCCGGGCAACGGGTAGAGGAGGGTCTCGACCACCGAGGGGACGCCCGCCGCCGCGGCGTCGGCGACGACGGCGGAGACGACGTCCACCACCTCCGCAACGAGGTCGGGGTCGCCCGCCGCACGGGGTCGGTCGGGGCGCAGCTGGACGAGCAGCTTCACCGCGTCCCCCCCCATCGCACGCACCCACGCGCCGGTGCGCTCCGGGTCGCGGCGCGCACGGGGCTCGCCGTTCCAGCTGTCGCGCTCCGCGGGCTCGACCGCGACGAGCGTCGCGCAGCTGGGGGCGAGCACCCCGGCGTCGGCGACCGCCGGCATGCCGAACTCGGGGTCGAGCAGGATGGCGCTCGCCGCGGGGCTGAGCGCCTCGGTGACGTCGACCTTGAACAGCCGGAGATCCTCGGGCGCGCTCGGGCGGTCCACCGCGGTGAACATGCGCCGCAGCGTGTTGCGCTGGTCCATGGCCACGATCGCGAGCGTCCCGTCGGGGCGGGCGATCGACGCCAACCCGGCGCGGCCGGCGGTGTCCGTGGTGTTCGTCATCACTGCTCCTGTTCCTTCTTCTTCGGGGACGGGGTCCTCATGCGGGTGTCGGCACGGCGCGCCGGCGGCGCGGCGTGCCGGGGCTCTCCGGGGAACCGGCAGGGCGCGTGGGCGCGATCTCGCCCGAGCCGCGGGGGACGAGCGTGACGGGCAGCAGGACCTCGGCCGGCGGGAAGTCCTCGCCGGCGATGCGCCGCAGCAGGAGATCGGTCGCGCTGCGACCCATGAGCCCGGGGTCCTGCCGGGCGACGGTGACCGGCGGCGTCAGCGCGTCGGCGGTCGGGAAGTCGTCGAAGCTCACGAACGCGATCTCCGGTCGCCCGATGCGGTGGAGCGCGCGGACGACGGCGATCGACGCCACGGCGTTCGCCGAGAGCAGCGCCGTCGCGGGGTCCGTTCGCGCGAGCACCGCGTCGAGGAGCGACGCCTCGCTCGTGCGGTGGTGGGGGACGACGAGGTCCGGATCGAAGACGACACCCGCGTCCTCGAGCGCGCGGCGATATCCCTCGAGCCGCTTGCGCAGCGTGAAGCGCTCGGGTGCCGTGCCGATGAAGGCGATCCGCCGGTGTCCCTGGGCGAGGAGATGCGCGGTGGCCTCGTAGCCGCCGCGCACGTTGTCGATCAGCACGGTGTCGGCGCGCACCCCCGCGGCGGGCCGGTCGACAAAGACGGCCGGCACGCCGCCGATCCCGACCGAGAGGCCGGCCGCTTCGTACGCGAGGAGACAGGGGACGAGGATGAGGCCGCGCACCGAGCGGTGCAGCAGTCCCCGGACGACCGCGAGCTCCGCGTCGGCGGAGTCGCCCGCGCCCGCGTGGATGAGGAACAGCCCCGCCTCGCTCGCGGCCGCGGCGACCGCCTCGGTCATCTCCGCGAAGAACGGGTCGCCGATCGACTCGACCACGAGGCCGATCGCGTCGTCACGTCCGGTGCGCAGCGAGCGCGCGAGCGGGTTCGGCCGGTAGCCGAGCGCCGCGATCGCCTGCTGGACGCGCGCGGCGGTCGGTGCGGCGACGTCGCTCGTGCCGTTCACGACGCGTGAGACCGTCTTGATGCTCACGCCCGCGAGAGCCGCGACGTCCCGCAGGGTCGGCACGGCCGGAGCCCCGCTCGGCGCCGCGCTCATGGGGGCGGCGCGCCGACGCTGCGGGTCGGCGCGGCGGGGACCGGCCGCAGGCCGGCCGCGAGCTCGTCGACGCGCGTGGGGTCGACACCGCCGGCGAGGGGGTCCTCGCAGGACGCGGACGCGACGGCGATGGCGAACGCGGTCGCCTCGGCGACGTCGCGACCCGCCTCGAGGGCGTGCACGAGGCCGCCGACGAGGGCGTCCCCGGCGCCGATCGGGTTCACGACCGAGACGGCGGGCGCCGCGCACCACAGCAGAGCGCCCCCGCTGCAAAGCGCCGCGCCGTGGCTGCCGGCGCTCACAATCGCGGCGCGCGCGCCGGCGGCGACGAGGCCCTCGGCCGCGGCCGTCGCCCGGTCGACGACGTCGGGTCCCGACGGCTCGACCACCTCGCCGGTCGTGCCGAGCAGCACCGCCTCGGCCTCCTGCAGGTTCGGGCTCACGACGTCGGGGCGGGCGCTCAGGACCTGGCGGAGCGCCTCGCCGCTCGTGTCGACGACGCTCGACAGTCCCGCGGCGCGCGCCACGGCGACGAGCGACGCGTAGGCATCGGCGGGGGAGCCCGGCGGGAGGCTGCCCGAGCAGACGAGGGAGCGCGCGCTGCCCGTGCGCTCGGTGACGAGGGCGACGAGCGCCTCCCAGTCGGCCGTTGCGACCTGGGGACCCGGCTCGTTGAGCACCGTCACGCGTCCGGAAGACTCGATCAGGATCGCGGCGCCCCGCGCATGGCCGGGAACCGGCACCCCGACGAGGTCGGCGCCCTCGCGCGCCGCGAGCAGCGCAAGGAGCCCGGCGTCAGTCTGGGGGAGAAAACTGCACACTGTCGCCTCATGGCCGTAGCGGCGGGCGACGCGGGCGACATTGACCCCCTTGCCGCCGAGCGTCATCGCGCCCGGGCCGGTGCGAATGACCGTTCCCGGCACGAGAAGGTCGAGGTGGACGGTGTGGTCCGTCGTGGGGTTCGGGTTGACGATCAGCATCTCGGGCTTTCCGTCGGGGCCGTCCGGATCGGACCGAGCCGTGCCGAGAGCTCCTCGATCTGGGCGTCGACGGCGCGGGTGGCATCGACGCGAAGGTGCGGCACGCGCGGCGCGGGCGGGACGGGCCGATCGTCCGCGCGCAGCTTCGCGCGATCGCGTGGCGCATTGCGCCGGGCGAGGCGTTCGCCGAGCAGCGGCGCGGGGGTCTCAAGGTAGACGAGCATGACGCGGCGCCCGACATCCTGCCCCAGCGCGGCGCAGAGCGCCGCGAAGGCCGCCGGGTCCGCGCACTCTGCGCTGAAGGGTGCCGCGACGACGACACGGTGGCCGGCGTCGAGGTTGGCCGCAGCGGCGCCCGTCAGGCACGCGTAGCGCGCCCGGCGGAGATCCCGACCGGGGCCCGCGCGATCGAGCGCGTCGGGCGTCTCGCCCACGAGGGCGAGCGCCGCGTCGGTGAGCGGGCCGGTCACTTGGTCGAGGTCGAAAAGGACGTAGCCGGCGGCGGCGGCGAGTGCGGTCGCGAGGACGGTCTTGCCGGAGGCCGCGGGTCCGGCGACGAGCAAGGCGTCGGGCCACCCGGCGCCGGGCGCGTTCATCGGCACCCGGCGCCGGGGGCCCGGCGCTTGCAGGCGGGCGGGCAGAGCCCGCCCGCCTGCGGGGCGCGTCCGGCCGTGGGCGCGTGAGCATCAAGGGGGGCGCTCACGCACATTGGGGTCACGGCCGTCGCTTTCCCGGGGATCAGCCGGAGAACGAAGTCTTGTAGAAGTACTTCGTGATGTTCGGGTTGCTGGCGGTCGCCGTCGTCGCGACGATGTTCGGCACGAGCACCGACTTCGGGATGAGGTTCTTGTGCCCGGTGAGGAAGTCGACCGCGAAGCGCACCGCGTCCGCGCCCTCGACCGCCGGCTGCTGGATGACGAGGACGTTGATCACGCCCTGGCGGAGCAGCTTCACGGTCGCCGGCTCGGCGTCGTAGGCCGCGACGAAGATCTTGCCCTTCTTGCCGGCCGCGGCGATCGCCTGGCCCGCGCCCTGGGCGCCGTAGAGGTTCGTCCCGAAGATGCCGACGAGCTTGGGGTACTTGAGCACGAGGTTCTTGGTCTGGCTCGCCGCGAGCGTCGGGCTGTCCTGGTTGTACTCGACGGCCGCCACCGACATGTGCGGGTACTTCTTGATCTGGGCAAGGAAGCCGGCCTGGCGGGCATCGGTCGTCGAGATACCCGGGTTGACGTTGTCGACCGCGACCTGGCCCTGGTAGTGGGCGAGCTTCGCGATGGTGGCCGCCGCCTGCTCACCGCCCTGGAAGTTGTTCGAGGTGATCCGACTCACGAGCAGGCTCGTGTCGTTGATCGTCGTGTCGACCGAGATCACCGGGATGTGGGCCTTGACGAACTTCTGGATCGGGGCCTTCAGCGCCACGACGTCGGTCGGGGCGATGAGCAGGGCGCTCGGGTGCTCGGCGAGCAGCGAGTTGACGACGGGAAGCTGGGTGGTCGGCGAGAAGGTCGTGCCGCCCTGCCAGATGAGCTTGGCGCCGAGCTTCTTCGCCTCGAGCGCGGCACCGGCGTGCATCGTGATGTAGAAGGGGTCGGTCGTGAGCCCCGGAACGAGCGCGATGGTGATGTTCTTGCCGGCCTTTGCGACGCCGCGCGCCGTCGCGGCCGACGAGGTCGCGACCCCGCCGAGCGACAGCGCGGTCGCCCCCGCGAGCGCCAGTGCGGGCAGCGCGACCCGCTTGCGCCGCACCACGCGGCCGAACGTCGACTTGTTGGACATTGGGCAATCCCCCTTCGGTTGTGCTCTTCCTCTTCTCCAAGAGGACCTTTGCGTGACGAGGCGTGACGGGTGCCTCAGTCGGTGCCGACCCGGGTGCGGACCCGGTCGACGGTGACGGCGCCGACGACGACGGCGCCGATCGCGACCTGCTGCCAGAACGGCTGGACGTTGGCGAGGACGAGGCCGGTCGTGAGCACGGCGATGATCCCCGTGCCGATGACGGTGCCGAAGATCGTCCCGCGCCCGCCGAAGATGCTCGCCCCGCCGATGACGACGCCGGCGATCGCGTAGAGCTCGTCGTTCGCGCCGGCGATCGGGGAGGCCGCCGAGAAGTTCGCGGTGACGAGCAGCCCGGCGACCCCGGCGAGGAAGCCCGAGATGACGTAGACCCAGATCAGGTGGCGGTCGACCTTGATGCCGGCGCGGCGCGCGGCGAGCTCGTTCGAGCCGATCGCGTAGGTCCGCAACCCAAAGCGCGTCCGGGAGAGGACGAGGCCGAAGACGAGAGCGAGCGCGAGCGTGATGAGCACGGGGATCGGCAGCCAGCCCGACAGGATGCTCGCGGTGCCGAGCGTCGAGACGAACGAGGGGAGATTGGTGACCTCGGTCGCGTTGTTGAGCAGGTCCGTCGCGCCCGTGACCGCGGTGAGCGTGCCGAGGGTGACGATGAAGGGCGGCAGCTTCACCCGGGTGATGATGAGACCGTTCACGAGCCCGATCCCCGCTCCCGACGCGAGGATGAGGGCGACACCGCCGACGTCGGTGAGCAGCGCCGGCGCGTGGCTCGCGAGCAGGTTCTGCATGAGGATCGAGCCGGCCATCGCCGAGAACCCGAGGGTCGCGCCGTCGGCGAGGTCGATCCCCGAGGTCACGATCACATAGGTCTGCCCGATCGCGAGAACCAGGTACTCGACCGCGTAGTTCGAGGTCGCGAGCCACGCGGCCTTCGTGTACAGGTCGGGGGCGACGGCGCCGAAGATCACGACGATGATGATCAGGACCCCGAGGGTCCACAGCGGTCCGATGCGCTCCATGAAGCGCTGGAACCAGGGGATGTAGTCCTCCGCCGGCGGGGCGGCCTCGGTCTCCTCGGAGACCAGCAGGTCCGGGCCGGCGGTCACTTGGCCTCCCGGCCCGTGAGGAGCGCCGCGCCGGTGATCCAGCTCACGATCTCTTCGACCGGCGCCTCGGCCGGCGCCAGCTCGGCGATCACCCGCCCGTGGAAGAGCACGACGATCCGGTCGCAGATCGCGTGCACCTGGGGGAGGTTGTGGCTGATCAGCACGACCGGGATGTCCTGGCCCGCGACGTTGCGAATCAGCTCGCCCACCCTCGCCTGCTGCTCGACACCGAGCGCGGCGGTCGGCTCGTCCATGAGGACGATGCGCGACCCCCAGGCGACCGCCCGGCCGACGGCGACCGCCTGGCGCTGGCCGCCGGAGAGCCGCCCGACGCGGGCCGCCACCGAAGAGATGCGAATGCGCGTCCGGTCGAGGTCCTCGACCGTCTCGCGCATCATCGCCTTGCGGTCGAGCCAGCCGAGCCAGCCGAGCGGGCCCGAGCGCGTGCGCTCGCGGCCGAGGAAGATGTTCGCCCAGATGCTGAGGTCGGGCGCCAGCGCGAGGTCCTGGTAGACGGTCTCGATCCCCGCGGCGCGCGCGTCGGTGGGGCTCTTCAGGTTCACCGGCCGCCCGTCGATGAAGATCTCCCCGCTCGTCGCCTGGAGCGCGCCGGCGATGATGTTCACGAGCGTCGACTTGCCCGCGCCGTTGTCGCCGACGAGGCCGACGACCTCGCCGGGGTAGATCGACAGGCTCACGTCGCGCAGCGCCTGGACGCTGCCGTAGCGCTTGGAGATGTTGCGCACCTCGACGACCGGTGCGCGGCCGTCCGGGCGCTTCGCGCCCAACTGGTCTCCCGTCACGCTCGCTCCCCCCCCGGCCGTCTTTGACATCGTTGTCATCGCCGCGCCGCCGCTTTTCCGGGTCTCTTTCGTCACGGCCCCCCCGGACTCGTCCCGGATTTCACTCCGCGATGACAGCGTTGTCAAGAGCGCCCCGGAGCGTCCCGCGCGCGGGGGACACGGCGCTAGGTTCGCTCGCGGGCGGGAGCTCGGCGTGCCGGCCCGGGAAGGAGGGTCGTGTTCCTCAGCGTCTTCGACCTGTTCTCGGTCGGCATCGGGCCCTCGAGCTCCCACACCGTCGGGCCGATGCGCGCGGCCGCGGCCTTCGCCGGGCGCGTCGTCGACGAGCCCCGCCTCGCCCGCGTCAGCGTCCATCTCTACGGCTCGCTCGCCGCGACCGGCCGCGCGCACGGCACGCACGCGGCGATCGTGCTCGGCCTCGAGGGCGAAGCGCCCGAGACCGTCGCCGTCGCAGACATCCCCGACCGGCTCGCGCGCGTCGCGCAGCGCGGCGCGCTCGCGCTTCTCGGACGGCGCCCGGTCGCCTTTGCCGAGGCTCGCGACATCGTCGTGCACCGCCGCGAGCACCCGCCGTTCCATCCGAACGCACTCCGCTTCCTCGCCGTCGCGTCCGACAGTGCCGCACTCGCGGACACGACCTTCTACTCGGTCGGCGGGGGCTTCGTCGTCGAGGGCCCGCCCCCCGACGCCCCGGCCGGGACCCCGGTGACCCTCCCCGATCCCGGCCCGCCCGTCCCCCTGCCGTTCTCCTCGGCCGCCGAGCTGCTCGGACGGTGCGCGGAGATCGGCGGCTCCTTCGCCGATGTCGTGCGCGCGAACGAGCAGAGCCGGCTCCCGGCCCCCGAGGTGCGCGCGCGCCTTGTCGGGATCTGGCAGGTGATGCAGGAGTGCGCCCGCCGTGGGCTCGAGACCGACGGTGTGCTGCCCGGCTTCCTCGCCCTGGAGCGGCGCGCGCCGCGCCTGTGGCGCCGCGTGCACGCCCGCGCGCCCGGGGTGCGGCCGCCCGGTCTCGGCGTGCTCGAATGGATCGACTGCATCGCGCTCGCGGTGAGCGAGGAGAACGCCGCGGGCGGCCGGGTCGTGACGGCGCCGACGAACGGCGCGGCGGGGATCGTGCCGGCTGTGCTGCACTACTACCGCGACTTCGTGCCCGGCGCGTCCGAGGACGGGGTCGTCGAATTCCTGCTCACGGCCGCGGCGATCGGGGCCCTGTGCAAGGAGAACGCGTCGATCTCGGGGGCCGAGGTCGGCTGCCAGGGTGAGGTCGGCTCCGCCTGCGCGATGGCAGCCGCGGGGCTCTGCCACGTGCTCGGCGGGACCCCGGCGCAGGTCGAGAACGCCGCGGAGATCGGCATCGAGCACCACCTCGGTCTGACCTGCGACCCGGTCGGTGGTCTGGTGCAGGTGCCCTGCATCGAGCGAAACGCGGTCGCCGCCGTGAAGGCCGTCAACGCCGCGGAGATCGCGCTCGGCGGTGACGGGCGCCACGTCGTCTCGCTCGACGCGGCGCTCGCGACCATGCGCCGGACCGGCGCCGACATGAAGGCCAAGTACAAAGAGACGGCCCGCGGCGGTCTCGCCCTGAGCATCCCGGAGTGCTGAGGCCACCGGGCCCCTGCTTGAAGCGGGCGCGCTGGTCGGGGAACATCGAAGCGATGGTGCTCCCCCCTGGCGTCTCGGGCCGCGTCGGCGCCGCGCTCCTCGTCGTCGCGGCGCTGCTCGCCGTGCTCGGCCTCGGTGTCGGCGTCGTGGTCGCGGGCATCGAGGCGGACCGCAACCTCGCCCTGTTCGGGACCGTGACGGGCGCCGCCGTCGGCGCCTTCCTGCTCGGCGGCCTCGCGCTCGGGCGAGTCGCCCGCCGGGTCCCGCCGCGCAGCATCCTCCTCCTCGACGCGACGCGCCTGCCCACCGCGCGGGCGCAGGCGCCTCTCGCCCGCCTGCTCGGCCGCAAGGGCGCGCTCGACCTCGTCGAGATCGTCCGCGCGCTCGATCGGGGCGCGAGGGACCCCGCCGTCGCGGGATGCGTCGTGCGGGCGGGTGTCGAGCGTGGCGGTCTCGCGCAGGTCCAGGAGGTCCGCGCGGCCCTGGCGCGTCTTCGGGAGGCGGGCAAGTTCGTCGTCGCCTTCGCCGACACCTTCGGCGATCTGAGCGGTGGCGCCCCCGGCTACTACCTCGCGAGCGCTTGTGACCAGATCGTCCTCCAGCCGGGCGGCATGCTCGGTCTCGTCGGCCTCGTGCGCGAGGCCGACTTCGTCGCCGGCACGCTGCGCCGCCTCGGCGTCGAGGCGATCGTCGAGGGCCGCCACGAGTACAAGAGCGCCGCGCACCGCCTCGTCAACGACCACTTCAGCGACCCCGAGCGCGCCCAGGAGCAGCGGCTCGTCGACTCCCAGCTCGACCAGATCGTGCGCGGGATCGCGCAGGGCCGGACCATGACGGCCGAGGAGGTGCGCGCACTCATCGAGCGCGGCCCCTTCCTGGCGCGCGAGGCGGTGGACGTCGGGCTCGTCGACGGGCTCGCCCACTTCGACGAGGTCGAGCAGCGCGTGAAGGAACGCGCGGGACGCGGGGCCGATTTGCTCCCCCTCCCCGCCTATGCCCGCCGGCGGCGGCCCGGGCGGCGGGGGACGACCGTGGCGCTTCTCCACGCGACGGGCAGCATCGCCCGGCGCGCCGGCGCGCCGCTGCCCGTCGGCGGCTCCCTCGACGCCGGCGCGCTCGCCGAGGCGCTGGGGCGTGCGGCGGCCTCGCGCCGGGTGCGGGCGATCCTGCTGCGCGTCGACAGCCCCGGTGGGGACGCGGTCGCGTCGGAGACGCTGCACCGCGCGGTCGCGCGCGCGAGCGCCGAGGGCACGCCGGTCGTCGTCTCGATGGGCAACGTCGCCGCCTCGGGCGCGTACTACCTCGCCGTCGCGGCGGACCGCATCGTGGCGCAGCCCGCGACGCTCACCGGGTCGATCGGGGTCTTCTCCGGCAAGCTCGTCGTCACCGGATTGAAGGCGCGCGCCGGAGTGACGACCGACGAGATCCACGCGGGACGCCGCGCCCTCATCGCGTCGGCGAACCGCGTCTTCGACGAGGAGGAGCGCGAGCGCTTCGGCGCGAGCCTCGACGCGATCTACGCGACCTTCGTCGAGCGCGTCGCAAAGGGGCGCAAGATGACCGCCGCGCAGGTCGACACGGTCGCGCGCGGGCGCGTCTTCACCGGCGAGGACGCGCTCGGCGTCGGGCTGGTGGACCGCCTCGGGGGGATCCACGAAGCCCTCGAGGAGGTGCGGGGGTTGCTCGACCTCGCCCCCGGGGCGCCGCTCCGGCTCGAGGCGCAGCGCGCCGGGCTCAACTGGCGCGGCCGTCTCCGGGCGGCGGCGATCGGCGCCGAGACGCTGCGCGAGAGCCTGGCCCGCGTTGCGGGTCTCGATGCGCCGCGGCGCCTCGAGCGCGACGTGGGGCGCGGCCTTTGACCGGGGCCCCCACGGCGCCGGGGCCGCCGGCTCTGGCGGGCGCGGGGACAACGTGTGGGCCGAGAAGTGCTCGCCGGCAAGGACGTCTCCGACGATTCCGGCGTCGGCGGGCACGCGGCCACCGAGCGGGTCCGCGCCCACGGAGCGCGCCGCCGCCCGCCGGGAAAGACAAGGGGACGAGCAAGGGGCGCCCCGCGGCGTCCAGGACGCCGCTCCGGGCTCGGCGACGGGTTCAGGCCCGAGCGGCGCCCTCGCCCCGGCGGTTCACGACCGTCCCAACTTGGGGGCGCGCCGACCCGCAGAGCGCCTCTCGGTGCTCAACGCGTGTCGGCAGCGCGTCCGGTCCCGCCCGGGCCCGGCGCCGATCCCGCGCCCGCGTGCTCACGGCGGCCCTCGAGGATGTCGCGCAGGCGCCAGTACTCCTCCGGCTCGATCTCGCCGCGGGCCAGGCGCTCGTCGAGAATGCGGCGGGAGTCCGGCGGTTGCCGGTCCTCAGAGGGCCGGCGCGCGCCGGCCCAGATCGCCCAGATGGCCCAGACGACAAGGACCCAGAAGGCGACGAGGGCCAGGCCCCCGAAGAGCCAGCCCCACCAGTGGAATCCGCCGCCCCAGTACCACATCATGGCCACCATCTCCCTGGGGATCGGAAACGCGTCCCACCCTCAGCCTGCCCGCAGGGTGTCGGGGGCAGTAGGGAGGTTCGTCCACCGGCCCCAGGGCGAAGGACCCCACTTCGCCCGCGCGCCCCGACGGGGCCGCGTGCGGCGAGCACGCGGTGGCCGTGGCGGCCACCGCGCCCACGGCCCGAGGTCCGGCGCGCGCGGACGGTGGCGCCGGAATGCGCACCGCAGGCTGGGGCGCCCGCGCGCGCCACGGTCAGCCGCGTCGCGCGCGCTCCCGGCGGCAGGCCGGTTCCGGCGGGTTCAGGACGGGCGAGGCAGTGGCGCAAGCTCCCCGGCGCACCCGCGCGCAAGCGATCCTGCGCGCGCCGGCCCATCTCCTCGGGGTGCGTGGCGAGGTCCTGCGCCACCCGCGCCCGCCAGAGCTCGAAACCGAGCTCGGCGAAGCACCGCTCGACCTCGGAGAGCGTCGCGACGAGCCCTTGGTCGTCCCCCTCTCCCGCCCGCAGCAACGCCCGGCCGCGCTTGAGTTGCAGCAGCACGGAGGGTGCGAGGAGTCCCGCGGGGTGGCGCTCCATGTCGGCGAGCAGCGTCTCGGCCTCCGCCGGCCGTCCGAGCGCGAGCGCGGCGTCGAGCGCGAGCGGGACGACGTCGCGGACACCTTGTGCGGAGTGGTGGTTCTCCGCGGACGCCGCCTCCAGGAACACGCCGAGGAACGCGAGCACCTTGCCCATGTCGCCCGGGGCGAAGTGCACGAGCACCGCGGCCCAGAGATAGACGCTGCGCTGCCCGACGTGTTCGGAAAACCGGAGCTCGGCGACGCCCGACAGCGTCGAGAGGGCGCTGTCGGTCTCTCCCGAGAGCGCGTCGAGCACCGCACGTCGCGCCGCCAGGAATCCGCCTTCGTCGCCGTCCGACCCCGAGCTCGTCAAGCAGCGCACGCGCCTCGGCGAAGCGCCCCCTCTGCATGAGGTCCGAGACGAGACTGTCGACCGTTGCCGCCTCGCAGAAGAGCCGGCTCTCGACGAGACGACCCTCGCTCTGGTGGATCTGCGCCCGACGCTCCAGACACGACACGAGCTGCGCGCTGAGTTTGTGCTGCTGGGCGATGACGAGGCCGGCGTCGATGTGGGCGCGGGCCTGCTCAAAGCGTCCGATCGCGTCGTAGGCGGCGTCGAGGTGGACATGGAGATCGGCTTCGAGATCGCGGGGGACCTCGAGGCCCGCGAGGGAGTCGACCGCGGGCTGACGGTCCGCTCCGCCATCCCCGGCAGGGACCCGATCGACGTGAGGTCGGTCCCGCTGTAGAGCAGGCAGCAGTAGAGCTGGTCGGCGACCACGAAGGCGCCGTCATCGGCGAGGACATCCGCTACGAACGGGTGACCGGGCGGGTCCGCGACTGAGTATCAACGCAGCCCTCAGGTGCGCGAGGCGCCTATTCGTCGTTCGCCCACACCGGCGATCGAAAGCGCCGTGCGCGTTCGTCCCAGCGGGTGTCCCGGAGCATGGTTGCTGGCGACGGCCGAGCGCGGCGCGGGCGGGGCCCGACGCGACGAACTCGCCGTGGCGCACGCGAAGAGTTCCACCCCTTCTGCCGTCACGCGAGGTGGTCCGCGCTCCCCGCTTCGCGCTGTGCTCACTCGGCAGAGGAGAGGTCGGCCGCCGCTTTGAACGGGAAAGCGGGTTGTTGCCTAGAATGCTGTTTGCTCGGCGGAGGTGCCTCGGTGTTGGGATCGCAAGTGGGCTGCGCTGCGAAGCGGCGCGCGCTCGGTCCCGATCCGCGGCGTCTGCTCGCCAGCGGGGGACTGGTCAACGCCGGGCTCGCGACCTCGAGCGTCTTCGTCTCGCTCTTCTTCTACCTGGCGAGCGGCAGCGTGAGCGAGATGGCGCTCTACAGCGTGGGCCGGTACGCCGGGCTCATCGTGATGTCGCTCGTCGTCGTGCGCGCCTTCCCGAACTCCTCCCCCCGACGCCTGTTCCGCGTCGGCCTGCTGCTCAGCGCCGCGTTCTACGGCGCCTTGATCGCCCTCGGGCGCTCGGCAGGGGACCTCGCCGCCCCCCTCGGGCTGTTCAACGGCGCAGCCCTCGGCATCTACTGGTTCGGGGCCAACACGCTCGCCTACGACGTGCTCGAGCCCGACGAACGCGGTCACTACTACGGCTGGAACTTCGCGCTGATGAGCGTGCTGAACGTCGTCATGCCGCTGACCGCCGGATTCGTCATCGCTCGGATCGGTGGCACGCCGGGCTACATCGCCGTCTTCGCGATCGCCCTCGCGAGCTTCTTCGCCGCGTTCGTCTCGGCGCGCGGCCTCGCGGACACGCGGGGCGTCGGTGGTGTCTCGCTTCGCTACGCGCTGAGCTTCCCCCTCCAACGCACCGAGTGGGGGCGGATGTGGATCGCGCTCGTCTTGCGCGGCTTCAAGCAGGCCTCCGGGGGGGTCGGCCTGATCCTGCTCGTCGCGCTGGCCACGCACAGCAGCAGGGATCAGGGCGAGTTCGCCGCAATGGCGTCGCTTGCCGGCGTCGGGACCTCGCTCGTCGCCGGCCGTCTCCCCGCCCGGTGGCGCTCCACGGGCATGTGGGTCGGAGCGACGGGCTTCGCCGCCGCGACGCTCCTGTTGTTCCTGCACCTCAATTTCCGGGTGCTGCTCGCCTACGGCTTCGTGACCGGGCTCATCTACCCGACCCTGATGGTGCCCCTTGCGAGCCTGGTGCTCGAGACCATCGCGGACGACCCCCTCGCCCACAAGCTCCGCGGCGGCTACGTGCTGTCGCGCGAGATCGCCGCCAATGTCGGACGCATCGTCGCCGTCGGGCTGCTCGTCATTTTTCTCGCCGTCACCTCGCCGACCCGCGCGGTCCTCATCGTTCTGACGATGGCAGCGGTGCTGCAGCTCGTCGTCGCCCAACTTGGTCGGACCGGGCAGAGCCCGGCCTCCCGTCAGCCCGCCGCCGCACCCGTGCGCCCGTAGCTGCGCACCGCGGACACCGGGCGCGCAACCTCGGACGTGAGGCGCCGGGGCCGCGTCGGCATCCGGCACGATAGAGGGCGTGTCGACGCGCCCTTCGCGGTTCTCTCGAAGCACGAAGGCCCGGGGCACAGGATGCTGCGCCCGGCACCAACCGGGCCGGTCGCGCCCGGCTGCCGGGCGCGACCCGGGCGGTGCCGCTGGGACCCCCGACGAGACGACAGGCGCCCTGCGCGACGCTCCCTATGAGCACCAACGGGCGCACTTCGAAGACGTCCGGGCGGGTTCGCCGGGACGTGCGCCTGTCGGATGCGTAGGCCTGCGGGCGGCACACCCGCGCTGTATCGGATACCTCGCCCCCGCCCCCGAGAGCGGGGACGGTCGGTGATGGATCAACCCCTGACAGTCGACCTGGTCGACGGGACCTACGAGCTCTTCCGCCACTACTTCGGCCGTCCGTCCGGCAGCGGGGGCCGGCAGGGGGTGGCGACTCGCGGGGTGCTCGCCACCGTCGTCGGTCTCCTCGAGAGCGGAGCGACGCATATCGGGGTGGCGACCGACCACGTCGTCGAGTCGTTCCGCAACGCGCTCTGGCCGGCGTACAAAACCGGTGAGGGGATCCCCGAGGACCTCGCCCGTCAGTTCCCCCTTCTCGAGGAGGCGCTGGCAGCGCTCGGGGTCGCCGTCTTCCCGATGGTCGACCTCGAGGCCGACGACGGGCTCGCGAGCCTCGCTGCGGTCGCTGCGGGAGACTCGAGCGTCGCGCAGGTCCGCATCTGGTCGCCCGACAAGGACCTCGCCCAGTGCGTGTCGGGCACCCGTGTCGTCCAGGTCGAGAGCCGGACCGGAGCCGTGCGGGACGAGGCGGGCGTGCGGGAGCGCTTCGGCGTCCCGCCCTCCTCGATCCCCGACTGGCTCGCGCTGGTCGGCGACAGTGCGGACGGCTTTCCTGGGATCGCCGGGTGGGGCAAGGCCTCGGCCGCCGCAGTCCTGAGCGTCTACGGACACCTCGACCAGATCCCCGATGATCCCGACGCGTGGGTGCCTGCGGCGCGCGCTGCGGTCCGCGGCGCGCCGCGCCTTGCCGCCACGCTTGCCGCCGAGCGCGATCTCGCCTCGCTGTTCAGGGAACTCGCGACCCTGCGGCGCGAGCCGCCACTCGTGGGCGAGATCGGCGAGCTGGGCTGGCTCGGGCCGACCCCCGACTGGGCGGCGCACCCCCTGGCCGCACTCGACGACCGACTCACGGCGCGTGTCGAACGGCTCGTCGCCACGCGCACCGGGAGCCGCGCGCTGCCCTGAGCACCGGCCGGTGTCCACGAGAGGTCGGCAGAGCGCGCAGTCACCGACGTGACGGGCGCCGTCCCGGCGACGTCGCCGGCATCGCATGCGCGGCGGGGCGCCGACCGGCGCGAACCCAAGTCCTCCGACAACAAGCTCGCGCGATCCCTCGGCCGGTCTCGCCCGCTTGGCCGGCGGTCGCGCGCGCCATGTGCGCTTTGCGGCGCGCGGAGCGCTCGGGAACGTCCGCGGCCCGCACCCGCGGACGACACCGAGCGCGGTGGGGGCGCACTCTTGTCGGCCACGAGGGGCCCTCCTCCCGCGAGTGGACCGCGCGGCGCGCCACAGCCGCGTCTTGCGCGTCCGGACACCCGCCGCTGCCGACGCGCCGGACGCCCTTGGACGAAGCAGCTATCTGTTCCAGTGATCATTTTGATCGCTGACATTCATTTGAATGATTCGCTCCGTTCGCCCACGATGGGGACGGAAGAGACGACAACGGAGGTGAAAGACGTGCAGAGCGCTCCAAGGACGGTGACCGAACGACTGCGCACACTTCACGAGGAGTACGTGACGCTGGTCAACGAGGCCGTGGCGGCGAACCGGCTCGATCTCGCCGACGAGCTCGCCGCGCAGCACGACGCGGCGGCTCTCCGCATCATCGAGGCGGCAGACGGCCCCGTCGCCCTCCCGCGCACCGGCGCGACGGGCCTCGTCCCGACGCGGGCGACCCGCGTGACGCTCGCGGCGCGCCTGCGCAGCGCGGTGCGCGGGCGACAGGCCGCTTAGCGCGGGCCC
>JAKABX010000103.1 GCA_021796545.1 Actinomycetes bacterium | reverse complement strand
GACGGACAAGATCAGGATCGCCGGGATGATGCCGATGAGCGAGGCGTCCGAGCCGGGCCAGTGCGCCCCGGCGCCCTCGGCGCCCCAGAACGTGCCGAAGCTCGACAACAAGACGCCCACCGCGTACTTGATCGTGTTCTCGGGCACCTTGGAGAGCGGGCCGCGGACCTTGATTGCGATCGCGACGATGAGGAGGATCGCGGCGAGTGCCGCCAGCGCAGCGAGCGGGATGTCGTGGGCGTTGGCCCCAAAGGTCACCACGATGAAGGCCACCTCGAGGCCCTCGAGCACGACCGCCTTGAAGGCGAGGGTGAAGGCGTAGGAGTCGCCACCGAACAGGCCGCCGCGCGGGGCGCTCCCGGCCGCCTCGGCCGCCGCACGCTGTTTGGCAAAGGCGGTGTCCTCGTCGTGCAACGCCTTGTAGCCAGACGCTCGCAGCACCGCCTTGCGGAGCCAGCCAAGGCCGAAGATCAACAACAAGGCACCCACCACGAGTCGGAGCGGGTTGAGCGGGATCGAAGCGATCGCCGGGCCGAGGGCGGCGACGACGGCGGCCAGCACGACGACCCCGGCACCCACCCCGCGGAGCGCGGCGCGCCAGCTGCGCGTGACCCCGACGGCGACGACCACGGTCGTCGCCTCGACCGCCTCGACCGCGCACGCCAGGAAGGCGGCGATGAAGAGGAACACCAAGCTGCTGTTCACGACGCGATTCCCATGGGCTGCTCCGCGCTCGATGGCCTTGCCTGACTGCTTATTCTAACAGTCGTTATACCTCATTGGTAGCCGTTGTTGTTTCAAGACAGGCACCAGGACGGACAAGTGGGTCCATGCCGTGGGGTGTCGCGCCCCTTCTTGCGAACCCCGTCTCGCCGCGGTGGGCTGGAGTCGTCACGACATCTCGGCGCGGCGCGCACCGCGGCCAATGCCGAGCCGACCTTCCGGGACGGGAGCGACGAGACGCCGCTCGGGCGCGCAGCGCTTCGTGACGACACCGTTGCCCCTGGGTCGCTTCGAGCACTCCCGCCAGCGCGCCGCCCTGCCCGCCCTGCCCGCCCTGCCCGCCCCGGGCTCTCGAGCCGCAGCGGGCCGAGGGCTGCACACCCCGGCCACCTCCTGATCGGCGAGGGCCCCGGCCGGCACGCGACGGCGTCGCATTCGTCGTTTCAGAGCGCGGCGCGCCGCTGCCCGGCGTGCTGTGGCTCGGTGGGGCGAGGTGTGGCCGGCCCGGCGAAGACCCTCGCCATTCGCGGCGCGACCCGGATCACGCCGCCAGCGAGGGACCGGCGACCTCGGGGCTCGCCCCTCGCGCTCCTCGTCTTGAGTTGACGAAGCCGGCTCGCCGGGCGCTCCAGCGTGACCGACGACGAGGGCCACCGCGTGCTGCCCGGCGTCGCCCGCGCGCCCCGGCGCGCCGTCAGGTCGATGCGACCTGCTGTTTGGCGTAGGCCTCGAGGCGCCGAAGCGCGTCCTGGTAAATCTTGGCCATCGCGGGCGGAGCGAAGCGCTTCTCGAAGAAACCGCCGATCCCGGTGGCCGCGCTCTGCCAGGTCGTCGAGATGGTGACGCGCGCGGCCGTGCCGTCGGGGTCAACGGTGAAGGTCGTGACGAGGCTCGAGTTCTTGTCGGTCTCGACCAGCACGCGGCCGGGCTCGGGCTCGCTCACTTCCATCTCGTAGTTCCGGCTCCGGCCGCCGGCGGTCACGGTGAAGCGGGCGAGCGTCCCGGCGCCGATCCCACCCGAGACGACGCTGAAGTTCGAGAACGCCGGTGGCAGGAACTGGGGGTGGCGGGAGAAGTCGGCGAGGCAGGCGAAGACGACGGCCGGCGGGACGTCGACGGTGTGGGTGGCATCAGCGCGCATTGTTCCCATAAACCCTGCCTAGCACCTCAACCACCGCCTCGGCGACGCGGTCGGGGCACTCGTGGTGGATGGCATGGCCGCAGCCTTGGATCACCACATGACGTCCGGCTGGCGCCGCCGCAGCGAGCTCGCCCTGCAGGGCGCTGAAGCGCTCCCGCAAGGCGCCGTCGCGGTGCCGGCTGGCGCTCAGGACGACGAGTGGGGCATCGCCAAAGGGTGGCGGATTCCCCTCGGGGGCCTCGAGGTCGCACCCGGCAAGCTCGTCGCCGCGCCGGGCGCGGCGTCGAGCCGCCGCCGCCAGCACGCGCCGGCGCGCCGGGTCGGCCGTGAAGCTGGCGACGGCTCGACGCGATGAGCGCGCGACGCCAAGTGGGCGGTGCGCGAGCGCACCGGTGCCATAGCGGGCCACCTGGCGCACGAGCGCGCCCCGCGAGGTGCGCTGCAGGGCACCAAGGCCCGGCAAGCCGGGGTCCACCAGGATCGCGCCGGCGATCTGGTCGGGGTGGTGCGCAGCGAACAGGTGGGCGAGGCGGCCGCCGAAGCTGTGGCCGACGAGGACGCGCCGTCCCGGACCGGCGCCCTCGAGCACCGCGGCGAGATCGCCCAGCAGGCGATCGAAGGTCGCCGGCCCGTCCGCCGGGTCGCTCTCGCCGAGCCCGGCCCGGTCGTAGGCGACGAGGCGGGCAAAGGGGGCGAGGCGGATGAGCAACGGCGTCCAGGTGAGCGCGACGTCATTGCGCCCGGCCTCGAAGACGACGGTGTCCTCGCCTCCTCCGGCACAGACGACGTGCAGCCGTCGCCCGTTCCGCTCGCACCAGCGCTCGCGCACCCCGCCCGGTACGAGCTCATCCAACACGGCGGTGATCTGGCTCACGTGTCGTCTATTCCCCAAAGGAGCCGGTTGGTCCACCTCCACAGACTTGCGGGGCGCAGATGGGGAATCAGGCACGCGGGGGCGAGGTGATGCAGCACGCGCCCGAGCGCGCGAGTCGACGACGGCATTGCCGTTCGCCACCTTCGGGCTCACGGTGCCCCGATGAATGCATATGACCGCCACGGCCGTGCCCTCCCGCGCGTTGGCGACGAGATCGATCTCCCTGGGCGTGGGTGCGGGCAGTGATGAGGAACGCCTGATGAGTCAAGGGTTTCCGGTCGCGACGGCGGCCTGGTGGCGCCCCGTCCCGCGTTGCATCTCAGTGACAAGAATGTGGCCGATGCCCCAGCGCGCGTCGTCGCGCGCTGGGCCTTGCGGGCGCGACGGGGAGGGTCAGGGCCCGGTCGCCGGCGCGAGGCGGAGCACCATCAGCACCTCATCTCGGTCATCTCCTGGTCCAAAGCGCAGCGCTGCGGGCCATCGGCCGACTTCTTCCCAACCGCACGCGGCGGAGAAGCCCTCGAGGCCCTCGCCGGAGCGGAGCTCGAGGTGGAGCTGGTCGAGGTGCAGGTCCTCGCGCGCCGCCCTGGCCGCCTCGGCGAGCAGCGCTCGACCGACGCCGCTCCCGCGGACCGACAGGGCCGTCTGGACCCGAAAGATCCGCGCCCAATGGCAGGTGAGCGGGCTGTGGTTCTGCTCGAGCGCCGGCCAGCCGATGATCGCGGTGCGCTCGCACGCGATGAACAGGCGCGTGCCGCGCGGCTCGAGGGAAGCGACGAGACGCTTCGTGGCGGCGCTCACCTGCGCGGAGGTGACCGGAGGGAACGGGAAGCCGACCGCACCGCCGGCATTCGCGACCTCGAGCCAGCAGCGAGCCAGGCCATCGACCAGCGGCCCGTCGATTTGGTCCGGCGAGCAACACCACTGCATCGTGCGCGACATGCGCCAGTCTGGCAGGTGCTGGTGATCGATCACCCGCGCTCGTGTCCCGCCACCTTGCGGACACGGCGCAATAGCCTGGATCGGTGGCCCCGACCAAGACGAGCGCCAGTCCCGAGCGATGCCGCGCGGCGACGGGCCACGTCGCGGCCGCCAAACACGGGCGCGCGGCGGGGGAGAACCTCGTTGGTCGCGA
>JAKABX010000031.1 GCA_021796545.1 Actinomycetes bacterium | reverse complement strand
GCACTGCCACCAATGCGCCGGACCCGGCGGCGCGAGGAGGCCGAGGCGTTCCTCCGGGCGCTGACCGGGCCGTCCGCCATCGGCCGCGACACGCGCTGACCCGCCGGGTCCGCCGGCGCGCGTCGCCCGGCCCGGCCGCGACGGGTGCGGGCGCGCCGTCGGGCGGCCGGGCATCCTCTGACCGGGGAGGGGTCGGCCCGCTACCGTGTCAGCGTGCGTTTCCGTGGCGCCCCGGCGACGGGCTCTCTCGCGAACGGGCGCGAGGCCGGCCCGATTCCCGGACCCTGCGTCCTGGTCGTGGGCACCGCCCGGCGCGCGTTCGACACGGCCTGGCACGCGCCGCGCCCCGGGTTGGCCGGGGCTCGGGGGGGTTGCCGGCCGGGCGTGGGCGGCGCAATCGTCCGCGTGGGCCAGAGGACGCCCGGCGCGGGTCCGACCCGCCAACGGGCGGGTCGGTGACGGTGGTCCGGCTCGCCGCGTCGACGCTGGACGACCTCGACCCGAGGGTCGAGGTGCCGCACTACGACCGGCGCGCGCTGTCGGTCGGCGTCGTGCACTTTGGTGTCGGCGGGTTCCACCGCGCCCACCAGGCGATGTACCTCGACCGGCTCATGAACGCAAACGCCGCGCTCGACTGGGCCATCGCCGGCGTCGGCCTCCTGCCCGCGGACCGCGCGATGCACGAGGCCCTCTCCTCCCAGGACGGTCTCTACACCCTCGTGGAGCGCGAGGGAGCCGCGCCGCTGCGTGCACGCGTCGTCGGCTCGCTGGCGCGCCACCACTTCGCCCCCGACGACCCCGCGCGCGTGCTGGCGGAGCTCACGAGCCCCGGCACCCGGATCGTCTCGCTCACCATCACCGAGGGCGGCTACAACATCGACCCGATCACCGGCGCCTTCGACCTCGACGCGCCGGCGATCCGGGCGGACGCGGTCCCCGGCGCGCTGCCCACGTCCGTCTTCGGCTACCTCGTCGAGGCGCTCGCGCGCCGGCGCGCCGCCGGGGTTGTGCCCTTCACCGTGGTGTCGTGCGACAACATCCAGTCCAACGGCGCGGTCGCGCGCCGGAGCGTCCAGGGGTTCGCGTCCCTGCGGGACGAGGAGCTCGCCGCGTGGATCGGAACCGCGGTCGCCTTCCCGAACTCGATGGTGGACCGGATCACCCCGGTCACGACTCCTGACGACATCGCCGAGCTCGCGAGCCAGCTCGGTGTGGAGGACGCCTGGCCCGTCGTCTGCGAGCCCTTCACCCAGTGGGTCCTCGAGGACAGCTTCGTCTCGGGGAGACCGCCGCTCGAACTGGCGGGCGTGCAGCTCACCTCGGACGTCGGCCCCTATGAGAAGATGAAGCTCCGCCTGCTCAACGCGAGCCACCAGGCGCTCGCGTACAGCGGCTACCTCTCGGGCTACCGCTACGCGCACGACGCGGCGGCGGACCCGGTCTTCGAGAAGTTCCTGCGCGACTACATGGCCGAGGCGCGTCCGACCCTCGACCCGGTCCCCGGCATCGACCTCGATGACTACTGCGGCACCCTGATCGCGCGCTTCGCGAACCCCGGGATCCGCGACACGATCGCGCGGCTGTGCGCCTTCAGCTCCGACCGGATCCCGAAGTGGGTGCTGCCGGTGATCCGGGACAACCTCGCCGCGGGCCGGCCGATCGCCCGCGCCGTCGCGATCGTGGCGAGCTGGGCCCGCTACGCCGAGGGGCGGGACGAGCAGGGCCGTCCGATCGCGCTCGAGGACGCGCGCCGCGACGAGGTGATGGCCGCCGCCCAGCGCCGGCGCGACGACGTCCTCGGCTTCGTCCGCAACGAGCAGCTCTTCGGCGACCTCGCGCGGGTCCCCGAGTTCGCCTCCCTCTACGAGCACGCGCTCGGCTCTTTTGTGACACGCGGCGCGCGCCGCACCCTCGAGCTGTTGAACGAGTCGGGCGGCTTCGAGCCCTGAGCGCGCGCGGTGGCCTCGGCGACCGGCCCCCGCGCGCGTCGGCGCGTCTTGGCCCGCCGGGCGCGGACATCGCCTGAGGCCCCGCGACGCCTGCGTCGTGCGGGCATGCAGAGCGAGGAGGTGTGGTGCACGAGCCCTCGGCGGTCGCCGGTCAGTCGGGGGAGCTTGGGGAGGCAACCGAGGACCGCCGGCGGCGGCGGACCACGCTCACGCCGAGCGAGCGGCGCCAGGTCCTCTCGGCTCTCTACCCGGGAGCACCGCCGAGGCGCGGCACTGGTGGTTCCGCTTCGCCGTGATGACGGCGCTCTCCGTCGTCATCGCGCCCCTCGGGCTCTCGGAGGGGTCGGTCGCGGTCGTCATCGGCGCCATGTTGATCGCCCCCCTCAGGGCACCCCGTCTCGCCGTCTCCGCTGCCATCGTGATGGCGTGGCGCGGCGCCTTCTCGGCTCCGCGGCCGCGCTCGTGGCCGCGAGCGCCGGCGCCGTGCTGATCTCGTGGGCGATCACCTTCCTCCCCCCGGTCTCCGACCGGTCATGACCGCGGAGGTGCTCGCGCGCACGAGCCCGAGCCTGTGCGACCTGCTCATCGTCCTCGCGGCGGGCGCCGCTGGCGCGTATGCGGTCGTGAGGCCCGACATCTCCGCCGCGCTGCCCGGCGTCGCCGTCGCGGTCGTGTTGGTTCCCCCGCTCGCCACCGCCGCATTCACCCTGGCGATCGGCCACAGCGCCCTCGCGGGCGGCGCGCTGGTGGTCCTCGGCGCGAACGTGGTCGCGATCCTGCTCGTCGGAGCGCTTCTCCCGCTCGCCTGCGTGTTCGTCCCGGCCGGCCGGCGCGAAGCCGCGCAGCACGGCGTCGGCTCGCTCTGGTCGTCGTCCTCGTCGCGACCGCGGCGGTGGCCGCGCCGCTGACCTTCGCGACGCTGCGCAGCATCGGCACCGCCCAGCGCAGGGCGCCGTCAACCAGGCCGTCGTCACCTGGCTGAGCGCCGAGCCGGGGCTGAAGGCCGAGGGGGAGATCATCTCCCGGGCCAATGTCACCCTCGAGGTCGCCGGCGCCCAGGCGCCGCCGCCGACGACGTCCCTCTCCAGGCCCTCGTCGGCTCCTCGGGCCGTCGGCCGCCATGCGGCTGGGTTGGTTCCAGTCCACCCAGGGCGGCGCGCCGGGCACGACACCCGCGAAGGCCGCGACGCTCTCGGAGATTCGACCCCTCGTGCGTTCCTGGCTCCAAAGCGCCGGTCAGGACGCGGACGCGACCCGGATCGTCGGGCTCTCGGTGAGCGGCGACGCCGTCGGGGTCGAGCTGACCGCTCCCACGGCGCCCGCCCCCGCGCAGCCCGGCGGCCCTGATGGCCCTGGCGCACACGACCGCCGAGAGCTGGTTCTTGCCCCATCCCGGGGTCCAGCGCATCGGCGTCTCCGCGGCGGGGGAACCACGACCGTGACCCTCTCGGGGACGAGCGCGTCCCTCGTCACCGCGGACCTGCGCGGCGCTCGCGGCCAAGCTCGGCACCCTCTCGGGCATCGAGATCGACTTCCTCAGCGCGCGTCCGCTCGCGGGCTGAGGATCTTGGCGGCCCCGGGCGCGGCGCTCAGTATCCGAGGCGCTCGATCGCCTCGGGGCGGCGCTGCCAGTCGGGCTCGACGACGACGCGCAGGTCGAGGTAGGTGCCGGCGGGCAGCGCGGCGCGCGCGGCGGTGCCCGCGGCCTTCAGCAACTCGCCCCCGTGCCCGATCACGATCCCCTTCTGCGAGGCGCGCTCGACGACGACGTCGCAGCGGATGTAGGGCCACTCCCACTCGCTCACCCGGCAGGCGATCGAGTGGGGAAGCTCCTCCCGGGTGAGCCGCAGCAGCTGCTCGCGCACGAGCTCGGCGACGAAGACGGCCTCGGGGACGTCGCGGACCATTCCGGCGGGGTAGTAGCGGGGGCCCTCGGGAAGACGGGAGACGAGGTGGTCGACGAGCGCGGCGACGCCTTGGCCGGTCCTCGCCGAGACGGGGAAGAACTCGGCGTCCGACAGCGGCAGCGCCGCCGCGGCGCCGAGCTGGGCGAGAACCTGCCCCCGGCCCACCTTGTCGATCTTGTTGAGCGCGACGACGCAGCCGACGGGGAGGCGCTCGGCGATGAAGGCGTCCCCGCGGCCGACCGGTGCGGCCGCATCGAGGACGAACAGGCACGCCTCGACGTCCGCGACGGCCCCGGTCGCGGCCTCGTTCAATCGGTTGCCGAGCGCGGTGCGCGGGCGGTGGATGCCGGGGGTGTCGACGAACACGGCCTGGAATCCCGCGCCGTCGAGCACGCCGCGGACGGCGGTGCGCGTCGTGTTGGGGTGCCAGGACGTGATCGAGACCTTGGCGCCGCAGATGCGGTTGACGAGGCTCGACTTGCCCACGTTGGGGCGCCCGAGCACCGCGATGAACCCCGATCGCACCGCCGGCTCGCTGTGGCTCACTCGGGACGCTCCCGGGACGCGGCCGGTGAGAGCCCCTCGCCCGGCTCCTCTTCGCCGGCCTCCTCGCCCGCCCTCTCGCCGCTCGGACCGCTCACCAGAGGGCGCACGGTCAGTCGGACGGCGCCGATCCGACGGCGCTGGACCCGCTCGGCGACGAGCTCGTGGCCGCCGACGTGCGCCGCCTCGCCCTCGATGGGGACCCGGCCGAGCAGGTGGAGGACGAGCCCGCCGATCGTGTCCCAGTCCCCGACGGGTAGCTCGGTGCCGAGCAGATCGTTGACCTCGTCGACGGGCATCTTGCCCGAGACGCGGTAGTCGTCGCCGCCGAGCGACTCGATGAGGGGCTCCTCGACGTCGAACTCGTCGGCGATCTCGCCGACGAGCTCCTCGATCAGGTCCTCGAGGGTGACGAGGCCCGCGGTGCCGCCGTACTCGTCGACGACGACCGCGAGGTGGAAGTGCTCCTGCTGCATCTCACGAAGCAGCGGCGCGATCCTCTTGGTCTCGGGCACGTAGTGCGCAGCGCGCACGAGCTCGCCGACGCTGCGCTGCTCGTCGCCGTCGCGGATCGCGCGCATCAGGTCCCGCGTGTAGGCGATGCCGAGGATGTTGTCGACGTTGCCAGCGAAGACCGGCAGGCGCGACAGCCCCGCCGCCATCGCCCGCTCGAGGGCCGCGCCGGCGGGCAGCGAGGACTCGACGGCGACGACGTCGGGGCGCGGCCGCATGACGGTGCGCACGATCGCGTCGCCGAACTCGAAGATCTGGGAGATGAGGCGGCGTTCCTCGGTCTCGATCACCGCCTCGTCGACGGCGACGTCCGCGAGCGCGAGCAGCTCGGACTCGGTCACCTCCGGCTCGCTCACGGCGCTGCGCCGGCCCGGCGTCAGCACGCGCGCGAGCCCGATGAGCATTCCCGAGACGGCGCGCACCGGGGGGAAGCGCAGCAGCGCCGTGACGAGCGGCGCGGCGAACAGCGCCGCACGGTCCGGGTGGCGGACCGCCCACTGCTTGGGCACGGCCTCGCCGACGACGAAGATGACGACGACCTCGAAGACCGTCGCGACGGCGACGCCGAGCGCGCCGAACAGACGGGCGGCTTCGACCCCGACGAGGGTGGCGGCGACGAGCTGGCAGACGAGCACGAGCAGCAGCACGGGCGCGAGGAAGCGCTCGGGGTCCTCGACGAGCCGGACGAGCGAGCGCGCGCCGTGGCGGTGCGCGTCGACGAGCGCGCGCGCCCGGGCCTTCGAGGTGCGCACGAGTCCGGTCTCGGCGAGCGCGAGCACCGTCGAAAGGGCGAGCAGGGCGAGCACCGCGACGACGATGCCGGCGTCGGACGCGCCGAAGGTGGTGCCGAGGCTCACGGCGCGGGCACGCCGCCGCCGTCGGGGCGGTGGTGCGCCGCGAGCAGCGCGCGCTCGCGGGCCTCCATCTCCTCGGCCTCGTCGTCGCGCTCGTGGTCGCGCCCGAGCAGGTGCAAGATCCCGTGCACGAGCAGCAACGCGAGCTCGTCCTCATAGGTGCCGGCGTGCGCCGGCGCATTGCGCCAGGCGACCTGCGGGCAGATCACGACGTCCCCGAGCAGCAGCGGTGCGATCCCCGCGTCCCCCCCGGCGCGCGTCGGTCCCCCCACCGGCGGGCCGGAGGAGGGTGCCGGTGCGTCCTCGATCGGGAAGGACAGGACGTCGGTCGGGCCCTCGTGGCCGAGGAAGCGCTCGTTGAGCGACGCGATCGTCGCCTCGTCGACGAGCAGCACCGACAGCTCCGCGCTGCTTGCGATCCCCTCGTCGGCCAGCACGGCCTCCGCCAGTGCCGCCAGGCGCCCGCAGTCCACCGGCCGGTCGTCCTGCTCGTTCGCGACGAACACCTCGGCGCTCACGGCTGGGCGCCCTTCTCGCCAGCCGGGGCGGGACCAGGAGCCGGCGCACGTTCGTAGGCCGAGACGATGTCGCGCACGATGCGGTTGCGCACGACGTCGCGGCGGTCGAGGTGGACGAACGCGAGGCCCTCCACGCCGCCGATGATCTGCTCGAGGCCGACCAGTCCCGACCGGCCGCCCGGGACGTCGATCTGGGTGACGTCGCCGGTGACGACCGCCCGCGACCCGAAGCCGATGCGGGTGAGGAACATCTTCATCTGCTCGGGCGTGGTGTTCTGCGCCTCGTCGAGGATCACGAAGCTCGAGTTGAGCGTCCGGCCGCGCATGAATGCGAGCGGCGCGACCTCGATCGTCCCCCGGTCGATCAGGCGCTGGGTCCCCTCGGGCTCGAGCATGTCGTAGAGGGCGTCGTAGAGCGGGCGGAGGTAGGGGTCGACCTTGGCCATGAGGTCGCCCGGCAGGAAGCCGAGGCGCTCGCCCGCCTCCACGGCCGGGCGCGTGAGGACGATCCGGTTGACCTCCTTGGCCTGGAGGGCCTGCACCGCGAGCGCGACGGCGAGGTACGACTTGCCCGTCCCCGCCGGACCGATTCCGAAGGTGACCGTCGACCGGGCGATGGCGTCGACGTAACGCTTCTGACCCGGCGTCTTCGGCCGGACGGCCTTGCCGCGGGGGCTGCGGAGCACCTCGGCGGTGAGCACGGCGGACGGGCTCTCGTCGGAGCGCACCATCTCGATCGCGCGGCACAGCCCGGCCTCGTCGAGGATCTGCCCGGCGCGCACCAGCACGACGAGCTCGGCGAAGACCTGGTGGACCTGGGCGGCTTCGGGCCCGTCGATCGTGATCGCGTTGCCGCGCACGTGGATCGCCGTGTCGGCGAACTCGCGCTCGACCAGGCGGAGAAGCTCGTCCCGCTCGCCGAGCAGTCCGACCATGAGGTCGTTGCCCGGGACATGGAATTCAAGATGGTTCGCGGTCACGGCAACCCCACGACGCTACCAGCGCGTCCTTGCCGACGTGCGCGCTCAGCCCGGTGGCCAGGTGAGTCTGCGTCCGCCGAGCACGTGGAGGTGCAGGTGCGGAACGCTGTTGCCGGCGTCGTGCCCGATGTTCGCGACGACGCGGTAGCCGCTCTCGGCGACGCCCTCGAGGTCCGCGACCCGCTGCGCGCTGCGCACGAGCGCGGCGACGAGCGCCGCGTCGTCGGGCCCGAGCGTCCCGAAGTGGGTGACGTGGCGCCGCGGGACGACAAGGACGTGGGTCGGGGCCTGGGGGGCGATGTCCCGGAACGCCACGGTCTCCCCGTCGCTAAAGAGCACCTCGGCGGGCAGGCGTCCCGCGACGATGGCGCAGAAGGGGCAGGCCCCCGTGTCCACCCCGCCCGCCGGCCCGGCCACCACGACGGCGCCTAGCTCGCCAGCCCGGCGGGCGCCGGGTCGGCGAGGCGACAGGCGACCTCGTTGGCGAGCAGGCGCCCCCGCCGCGTGAGCACGACGCGCCCCCCGACGTGGCGGAGCAGCCCGGCGGCGGTGAGCGTCGCCAGGTCGGCCGGCGCGAAGGCGCGCGCGGGCACCCCGTCGCGGGTGCGCAGGCCGAGCTCGAGGCGCTCGCGCGCCTGCGTCGGGCCGTCGAGCCGCTCCGCGCCGGCGCATGCGGCGCCGGTGGCGGAGACCGCAGCGATGTAGCGGTCGAGGTGGGCGATGTTCCAGGACCGCACCCCGTCGCGATGCGAGTGGGCGGCGCAGCCGAGGCCGACGTAGTTGCCCTGGCCCCAGTAGTTGCGGTTGTGCCGGCACTCGTGGGTCGGGCGCGCCCAGTTCGACACCTCGTACCACTCGAGTCCGGCGCCCTCGAGGATCTCGTCGCAGAGGGCGTAGCGCCGGGCCTGGACGTCGTCGTCGGGATGGCGCTCGGGGGTGCGGGCGAGGGGGGTGCCGGCCTCGACGGTCAGCGCGTACGCGCTGATGTGCGGCGGGGCGGGGTCGAGGGCGAGTACGGCCTCGAGGCTGGCGACGAGGTCACCGTCCCGCTCGCCGGCGCCGCCGTAGATGAGGTCGACGTTGTAGGTGGGAAAGCCGGTCGCACCGATCGCCTCGACGGCGGCCTCGAGCGCGCCCGCGTGGTGGGCGCGGCCCAGCCCCGCCAGCACGTGGGGCGCAATCGACTGGACACCGAGCGAGACGCGGGTCACCCCGGCCCGCCGCAGTGCGGCGAGCAGGCCCGGGGTCGTGCTCTCGGGGTTGCACTCGACGGTGACCTCGGCGCCGGGCGCGGGATCGAGGGCGGCGATGACGCGCGCGAGCGCCGCGGCGGGGACGAGGGAGGGCGTCCCCCCGCCGACGTACACCGTCGCGGGGCGTTCTCCGCCGAGCTCGGCGCGGCGCGCGGCCCACTCCTGGAGGACGGCGTCGAGGTACGCGGGGATCGCCTCCTGGCGGCCCGTGAACGTCGTGAACGCGCAGTAGTCGCAGCGGCGGGCGCAGAAGGGGATGTGGAGGTAGACGCCAGGGCCGCGCGCGGGCGTGTCCACCTAGCCGTGGTGGATGACGCCGAGGGCGCCGAGGGACGCCATCAGGTCGTTCAGGTCGAGGCCGAGCGTCGCGCCGATCACGCGCAGGTCGTCCGCCCGGATCGTCAGCACTTCGCCGTTGAAGTCCTGGCGCTCGACCTGGATCGCGGTGAGGAAGCGCCGCAGTGCCGTCGCCGTCTCCCCGTTGGCCTGGCGCAGCGCGACGAGGTTCACCCGAATGCCGCCACCCGCCGCGCCGCGGGGGGAGCCGGCCCCGGCCCCGTTGCTGCGCGCCAGCGCGACGTCGCCGGGCAGGAGCTGGTCGACCGGCACGTCGTACAGACGGGCCAGGCGCTGGAGGCGGGGCACCGAGATCGCCCGCTCGCCGCGCTCGTAGGCGCCGAGGACCGACGCCTTGAACTCCTGGCCCGAGGCGGCCTCAACCGCCTGCAGGGAGAGGCGCTTCTGGCGCCGCACGGCGCGCAGGCGCGCCCCGACGACCGACGCGTAGTCCGCGCGTTCGGGGGTGAGCGGTGGCGAGTCCTCCACGGCCATGTCGTCCCCCTCCGCTTCCACGGGTCCCGGTTGCTTGCCTGCGCCCGCAACGCTACTCGCCGTGGCCGCCGAGAGCGAAGGAGCCACGCGCGGTGGCAAGAAGCACGCCGGCGACCACCGCCGCGGTCTCGCCGCGCAGCACGAGCGGGCCGAAGCCAACGAGCGCCGGTGCCGCGGCGAGCTCGCCGGGCGACCACCCCCCCTCGGGGCCGACGAGGAGCGCGCGCACCGCCGTCGACAGCGGCGCTGCGCCGGGTTCCGCGAGTGCGGTCGTCTCCGCCGGCAGGCCGTCGAGCGCGTCGACGAGGGGAAGCGGGTCGCTGACCTCGGGCAGGTGCGCGCGCCGGGACTGCGCGGCGGCCTCGCGCGCGACGCGCCGGAGTCGCGCGCCCCGCCGACGACGCGCGTCGGCGTCGAGGCGGACGACGGTGCGCTCGCTGAGGAGCGGGATGATGCGGTCGACGCCGCACTCGGTGAGCTTTTGCACCGTCCAATCGGGCCGGTCGCCCTTCAGCAGGGCGAACCCGACGGTCACCGGATCGCCGACGGGGGGGGTGACCACGGGGACGCCGGCGATCTCCAGCCCGACGGCGCGCCGGGTGCCGGGCCGCACGAGTTTGCACAGGCGCCAGCGCCCCCGGCCGTCGCCGACCGCGACGACCTCCCCGGCGCGCAGCCGCAGCACGTCCGCGAGGTGGTGGGCGTCGGCGTCGTCGGGCTCGGGCGCGTCGAGGTCGGTGACGAAGACGAATGCGGCGGCCCGGCGCAGCTCGTCCGAAGGGCCGCGCGCCGCGGTGGGCTCGGCGCCCATCGCGGCGTTCAGCCGAAGGTGGAGCGCAGGCGGGCGATGAAGCCGCCGTCGCTGGCTGGCGGCGCGACCTCCTCGCCCCGTCGGCGCGCGAGCTCGCGCAGCAGTTCCTCCTGCTCGGGGTCGAGGCCGGTCGGCGTGTCGACGACGACGCGCACGTGCAGGTCGCCCCGGCCGCGGCCGCGCACGAAGGGCACGCCCTTGCCGCGCAGGCGGAAGACCTTCCCGCTCTGGGTGCCCGCCGGCACGCTCAGGCGCTCGGTCCCGCCGTCGAGGGTCTCGATCTCCTGCTCGGCGCCGAGTGCTGCCTGGGCCATCGAGATGTGGAGGTCGGTCAGCAGATCCGCACCGGTGCGCCGGAAGCGCTCGTGCGCGCCCACTCTCAGGTGCACATAGAGGTCACCGGGTGTGCCCCCCCGGGGCGGGGCGCTGCCCGCGCCGTTGACGCGCAGCGTGGTGCCGTCGTCGACGCCGGGGGGGACCTCGACGCGCACCGCCCGCTGTTCGGTGCGCCGCCCCTCGCCACGGCACGCGGAGCAGGGGGAGTCGACCACCTCGCCGAAGCCGCCGCAGCGCGGGCAGGGCGCGCTCGTCACGACCTGGCCGAGGATGGACTGGCGGACGCGGCGGACCTGTCCGCTGCCGCCGCAGTCAGGGCACGCGCGCGGCTGGGTGCCCGGCGCGGCGCCGCGTCCGCCGCAGACGTCGCAGATGACCGGACCCTGGAGGGCCACCGAGCGCTCGGCGCCGAAGACGGCCTCCTCGAAGCGGAGCTCGAGAACGACCTCGACGTCGTCGCCGCGGCGGGGCCCGGCGCGCTGGGGTGAACCGAAGGGGCTCGCGCCGAAGAACGCCTCGAAGATGTCGCCGAGGCCCGTGCCGAAGGGGTCCGCGCCCTCGGCCCCGGCGCGCGCCCCGTCGGGGCCGAACATGTCGTAACGACGGCGCCGCTCGGGATCGCGCAGGGTCTCGTAGGCGACGGTGATCTCCTTGAAGCGCGCCTCGGACTTAGGGTCGCCGCCGTTCGCATCGGGGTGCAGCTCGCGCGCGAGGCGGCGGTAGGCGCGGCGAAGCTCCTGCTCGTCGGCGTCGCGCCGGACGCCGAGCAGCTCGTAGTAGTCGGTCGCCATCGCTAGCCGCCCACCAGCCGGTCACTCAGCTGCTGGCCGACGACCGCGACCGCGGCCAGCGCTTGGGGGTAGTTCATCCGCGTGGGTCCGAGCACGCCGATGGTGCCGACGACCTCGTCGCTCACGCGGTACGGGGCGACGACGAGGGAGCAGTCCGCAAGGGAGGTCAACCCGGTCTCGCTGCCGATCGCGACACCCTGGCTCTGACCGAGCACGCTGCGCAGGAGCGAGACGACGACGAAGGACTGCTCGAGGATCGCGAGCACCTCGCGGACCGTCTCGACGGCGCCGAGCTGCGCGGCGACGCGTGCGGTGCCACCGACGAAGACCTCGTCAGGGTGCCCCGCGCTGTGCTCCGTCGCGCCGAGCGCCCGGTGCGCCTCCTCGAGGAGGCGGTCGACGGTCGCGTCCCCCGTCGTCGTCACGGGCGCGGAGGTGCCGAGGCGGCGGCCGACGAGGCGGGCGCGCAGCTCCTCGGTCGCGTGCTCGAGCTGGGCGCCGGTCGCGCCCTCATTGCGCAGAACGTGCTTGTCGACCGCGCCGTTCGAGAGCACGACGACGAGGAGTGCGACCCCGGCGTCGAGCTCGGTGAGCAGGCAGGACCGGACCGTCAGCTGCTCGTGCGCCGGCGCGACGACGACGGCCGCGTGATCGGTGAGCTCGGAGAGCAGCCGGCTCGTGTCGCGCAGGATCCGCTCGAGCTCGCCCTGGGCGTGGGCGAAGAAGGAGGTCACCTGGTCCTGGCGCCCCGGGTCGAGGTTCGTGGGGTCCGCGATGTGGTCGACGAAGTAGCGGTAGCCCTTCTCGGTCGGGATCCTTCCCGCGCTCGTGTGGGGATGGGTGAGGTAACCCTCGCGTTCGAGCGCGGCCATGTCCGCACGGACCGTCGCCGGCGAGACGTCGATCTTGGGGTCCTGGACGACGTGCGCGGACCCCACCGGTTGCGCGGTCTCGATGTGCTCTTCGACCACCCGGCGCAAGATGGCCGACTTCCTCTGATCGAGCTGCTGCTCCACGGGTCTCCTAGCTCCCCGGTTGGCTGGCACTCGATTGTACCGAGCGCCAGGCCCTTTGCCCGGTTCGGGCCGCGCTCATGGGCTGACGCGCGTGGCCGCCGCGGCGCGCACGAGCGACGGGCCGACCACACCCCGCAGCGCGACGGCCGCGCCGAGCGCCGCCGCCCGCGTCGCGAGCGCGCCCGGTCCAGGGAGAACCCCACCGCCGAGCGACTGCCGCCCGAGCGCGAAGAGTCGGCGGGCGAAGCCCGGCAGGAGGTCGAAGGCGGCCTCGGCGATCACGTGGTGCGCGACGGCGTCGAGGGAGCCCCCCGAAAAGGGCCGCCGCAAGAACGCGAGGGCGTCTCTCGCGCCAGGCGTCGCGCAGAGCTCGGGCTCGACCGCCACGAAATAGCGGCGGTATGCCTCGGTCGAGGCCGGCACGGCGCGCCCGCCGAGGAGCTCGCCGAGGACGGCGACCTCGGCGAGGTAGCGGTCCTTCTCGGCCGCAAGGAGCGGGTCGAGCGAGTAGCGCTGGTGGGAGCGGAGGATGCACCAGAACTCGGTCGTGTGCACCCAGGTGACGAGGTCAGGGTCGTCGGCCGAGTACGACCGGCCGTCCGGCGCCGTGCCGCGGACCGTGGCGTGGACGGCCTTCACCCGCCGGACGAGGGAGTCGACGAGGGGCATGGGGCCGAAGCTCGTGCCGGCGACGTACCTCGCGGTCCGCTGGAGGCGCCCGAGGGGGTCCTCGCGGTAGCGCGAGTGCTGGGCCACGCCCGCCATGGCGAGCGGGTGAAGCGTCTGGAGCATGAGCGCGGCGAAGCCGCCGATCAACATGACGGGGAGATCGCCGTGGACGCGCCAGACGAGGGACTCGGGGCCGAAGAGCCCGGGGTCGCCGGCGGGGGTGCGGTAGGCGGCGAGGTCCTCCTCGTCGGGGCGGCCGAGCGCCGCGTGCACGCCCGTCATGACCGCTGCCCGGAGCGGTGCGAGCGCCCGGTCCAGCACCGACGACGCGGTGGGGGTCACTCCTCGAGCCGGAGAGCGGAGACGAAGGCCTCCTGGGGGACCTCGACGCGCCCGATCGACTTCATGCGCTTCTTTCCCTCCTTCTGCTTCTCGAGGAGCTTGCGCTTGCGGGTGATGTCACCGCCGTAGCACTTGGCGAGGACGTCCTTGCGCTTGGCCTTCACGGTCTCCCGGGCGATGATCCGGCCCCCCATGGCGGCTTGGATCGGGACGTCGAAGAGCTGGCGGGGGATGAGCTCGCGCAGCTTGGCGGCCATCTTGCGCCCGTACTCCTCGGCCCGGTCGCGGTGCACGATCGCCGAGAAGGCGTCGACGCCCTGGCCGTTCAACAGGACGTCGACGCGCACGAGGTCGGCGCGTTCGACGCCAGCGGGCTCGTAGTCGAGGCTCGCGTAGCCCTTGGTCCGGCTCTTCAGTTGATCGAAGAAGTCGACTACGACCTCGGCGAGGGGGAGCAGGTAGACGAGCTCGAGCCGCTCGCTCGAGAGGTACTGCAGCTTCTCCTGGCGACCGCGGCGCTGCTGGCAGAGGTCGATGATGGTGCCGACATACTCGGCCGGCGCGACGATCGTCACCTGCAAGAGGGGCTCTTCGATGTGGTCGATGCGCTGCGCGGCGGGGAGCGCCGAGGGGTTGTCGACGAGTTCGGTCTCGCCGTTGGTCAGGTGCGCGACGTACTGCACCGACGGGGCGGTCGCGATCAGCGAGAGCCCGAACTCGCGCTCGAGGCGCTCACGCACGATCTCCATGTGCAACAGGCCGAGGAACCCGCAGCGGAATCCGAAGCCGAGCGCGCCGGACGTCTCGGGCGTGTAGGTGATGCTCGCATCGTTGAGCTGCAGCTTCTCGAGCGCGTCGCGCAGGTCGGGGAACTCGTCGCCGTCAACGGGGTACAGCCCGCAAAAGACCATGGGCTTGGGGTGGCGGTACCCGGGCAGCGGCTCGGCAGCCGGGCGGGCGGCGTCGGTGACCGTCTCACCGGCGCGCGCCTCGCCGACGTTGCGGACGTTCGCGATGAGGTAGCCGACCTCGCCCGAGCCGAGCTCCGCGACGGGGACGGGACTCGGGGTGCGCACCCCGATCTCCTCGAGGTCGTGGCTCGAGGCGGCCTGGAAGAAGCGGACCTTGGCGTGCGCGCGCAGCACGCCGTCGACGACGCGCACCGCGGAGACGACGCCGCGGTACTGGTCGTAGTAGGAGTCGAAGATGAGCGCACGCGTCGGCGCGTCGCGATCGGCGTGGGGGGCGGGGATGCGGGCGACGACCGCGTCGAGGAGGCGGTCGACCCCCTCGCCGGTCTTGGCGGAGATACGCAGCACCTGGTCCGCGGGAAGGCCGAGCACGCGCTCGATCTCGGCCGCATAGCGGTCGGGGTCGGCTGCGGGGAGGTCGATCTTGTTGAGCGCGGCGACGATCTCGAGATCGTTCTCGAGGGCGAGATAGCAGTTCGCGAGCGTCTGGGCCTCGATGCCCTGGGACGCGTCGACCAGGAGCACGACGCCCTCGCAGGCTGCGAGGGAGCGGCTGACCTCGTAGCCGAAGTCGACGTGCCCGGGCGTGTCGATCAGGTGCAGCACGTAGTCGCGCCAGTGGACGCGGACGTTCTGGGCCTTGATCGTGATTCCCCGCTCCCGCTCGATGTCCATCGAGTCGAGGTACTGCTCCCGCATCTCGCGGGGATCGACCGCGCCGGTGAGCTCGAGGATGCGGTCCGACAGCGTCGACTTTCCGTGGTCGACGTGGCTGATGATGGAGAAGTTCCGAATTCGTGCCGCGTCGATCACGAGACAATGGTGCCACCTCGCCGGGCCGTTCCTGACGGGCGGGGCCGGACGCCGGCGCTGCTAAGCTGCAGCTTTCGTTTCCCCGAGGCCCTGAGGACCCATGGCGAACATCAAGAGCCAGATCAAGCGGAACCGCCAGAACGCCGAGCGCCACGAGCGCAACAAGGCCGTCCGTTCGGAGCTGAAGACGCGGACCAAGACCGTTCTCACGGCGGCGCAGGCCGGCGGCGAGGAGGCGGCCGAGCTGCTGCGTGTCGCGGTGCGCCGTCTCGACAAGGCCGCGAGCAAGGGGATCATCCACAAGAACCAGGCGGCGCGGCGCAAGTCCCGCCTGATGCGTCGGATCAACGAGCTGGGGTCGGGCGGGAACGCCTGAGCTCTAGGCGCCGCCCGGGCCGAGCTTGATCGGCGGCCCGGAACCGTCCAGCGCGGCGAGCATCGCCGGGGCGTCTCCCTCGGCGCCGAGCGCCCACACCCCGACGCCGGCCCAGTGCGCGCGAAGGGCCAGAGCAGTCTTCAGTGCGAGCGACACGGGGTCGTCGAACCAGGTCTCGGCCCTCTGGCCGCCGGCAACCTCGACCGTGTACGGCGTGAGCGAGCCGGGATCCCAAAGCGCCCGGCGCCGAGCGGCCACGATCTGCGCGTAGTCCTCCGCCACCGGGTCCGCCGACAGCACTCGCGCGTGCGGCGCCGTCGAGGCGGTTCTGAAGCGGTAGCCGTAGAAGGGCTCGCCGAGGATCAGCTTCGCGGGGTCGACCACCTTGCCGTAGTCGACAAGCGCCTGAGTGTCGCTGAAGCCGAGGGTCGGGCTGAGAAGCGGTGCGTTCGCGGAGGCGACCGCGGGGTCGTACATGTCATAGCCCATCACGAACAGCTGGCTGAACAGCGGCGCGAGGGCCGGGACGTCGAAGAAGCCGTGCGTTTCCCCGGCTGACTGCGGGAAGGTGTCGAGCACGAGCTCGAGCCCGGGGTGCGCGCTCCGCAGCCGCGCGCCCAGCACACGGCAGAAGCGGAGGAACGCCGCGCGCTGCGCGCCGGAACGGCCCTCGACGTCGACGTCGACACCGGAGAATCCGTCCGCGGTGATGAGCGGTGAGAGCGCTGCCGCGAGGCGGGTCGCCGATGCCGTCGGGGTGGCGAGGAGGGGGGCGATGACGGCGGGGTCGGCCGTCGCGACGCTGAGCAGGACGCGGTCGTGCGCCGCGGCGGCGCGGGTGCGGAACTGCGCGAAGGACGGCCCGCCGAGCGCCGTCCACGCCGGGCCGCTCTCGATCGGCGCACCGGACCCCGACAGCGAGAGCCCGTACCACGACAGGATCGAGGTGTCGGCGTAGTCCGCCGGGCTGAGCTGGTCGATCAGCCAGTACGGAGCGAAACCGAGCACGAGGTGGGGCCGTGTCGACCCGGTGAAGAGGGGATCGGGCGTCGCGGGCGCCGGAGCGCCGACGCGGTGGGGAAGTTCGGCCGCGACGAGCGACGCGGCGGCTCTGGCGAGCGCCCGCTGGTGCGCGAGGACCCGGAGCCGAGCCGCCTCGGCGCGCTGCGCGGCGATCTCGGCAGGCGTGAGTCCGGGCCGGAGCGCGCGCAGCGCGACGACACCACCGGCGACGGCGAGGGCGAGCAGGCAGGCGATGAGGAGGAGCCGACGACTCCTCCGGCGCGCCACGACGGGAGCGTAGCGGTCCCTACCCCGCTTGGGCGTTAGGGCACCCGGTGTTCTCGGCGCACGCGCCGTGCTGGCTACGCTGAGCCGCGCCCCGATGACAGAGCTTCCCGTACCCCGTGTGCGCTTCGCGCCCTCCCCGACCGGTTACTTCCACGTCGGCGGGGCCCGAACCGCGCTCTACAACTGGTGCGTCGCGCGCCGTGGCGAGGGGCAGTTCATCCTGCGCATCGAGGACACCGACCGTGAACGCAGCGATGCGGCCTGGACCGAGGGCATCCTCTCTGCGCTGAGCTGGCTCGGCATCACCTGGGACGAGGGTCCCTACTTCCAGTCCGAGCGCCGCGCGCTCTACGCGGCGGCCGCCGAGCGGCTCTATGCCGGTGGCCACGCGTACGCCTGCGACTGCACCCGTGAGGCGGTCGAGGCGCGCACCAAGAACAACGCCGTCCCGGGCTACGACGGCTTCTGCCGCGACCGTGGGCTCGCGTTCGTGCCGGGGCACGCGCTGCGGTTCAAGGTGCCCGACGAGGGCACGACGGTCGTGAGCGACCTCGTGCGCGGCGAGGTCGAGTTCCAGAACTCGACGATCGAGGACTTTGTGGTGATGAAGTCCAACGGCGACCCGCTCTATGTCCTCGCGGTCGTGGTCGACGATCTCGACATGCAGGTCACGACCGTCATCCGCGCCGAGGAGCACCTGCCGACGACGCCGAAGGCCGTGCTGCTGTGGGGCGTGCTCGGTGAGGGGCGACCGCTGCCCCAGTACGCACACCTGCCCGTCCTCGTCAACGAGCGGCGCCAGAAGCTCTCCAAGCGTCGCGACCGCGTCGCGGTCGAGGACTACCGGGCGCTCGGCTACCTCCCCGAGGCCATGGTCAACTACCTCGCCCTTCTCGGCTGGGCACCCGCGGACGGCCGCGAGATCCTCTCGCGTGACGAACTCGTCGCCGAATTCCGCCTCGAAGACGTCAACCGCTCGCCGGCCTTCTTCGACGAGAAGCGGCTCGCCCACTTCAACGGGCTGTACATCCGCGCGCTGCCGACCGCCGAATTCGTCGAGCGCTGTCGGCCCTTCCTGTACGGCGCGCACGGTCTCTTCGAGCCCACAAGCGTCGACGAGGCGGCGTTCGCAAGGCTGGCGCCCCTGGTGCAAGAGCGCGTCGCGACCCTCGGCGAGGTCCCCGGCCTCGTCGCGTTCCTCTTCGCCGCCCCCTTCTCGCCCGATGCCGTCGCCTTCGAGAAGGCGGTGCTGCGCGACGAGTCGGCAGGAGAGACGCTCGAGCACATGGCGGCGGCCGTCGAGCGCGGTGCCCTCGACGCGGCCGACCTGCGCGCCGCACTCGAGCAGATCGCGGCCTCGACGGGGCGCAAGCTCGGCAAGGTCCAGGCCCCCGTCCGGGTCGCCACGCTCGGTGCCGCGGCCGGACTGCCGCTGTTCGAGTCGCTCGAGGAGCTCGGGCGCGAGCGTGTTCTGGAACGCCTGCGCGCCGCAATGGCGCGCATCGACGAGCGGGGGTAGTCACACGATGTTCCTCTTCGGGCCGCTCGCGCTGTTGAGGAAGGTCCCGGCTCTGATCGTGCTCGGCGCGGTCGTCTACTTCGTCGTGAGCGGCGTGCAGGTCTACAACGCGTCGAAGGCCGCGCCCGCCGTCGACGCGATCGCGCCGGCGCAGGCGATCGTCGTCGTCGCTGCGCCCGCGCCCGGTGGCCGGCCCGGTGCCACGTTCTCCGGCCGCCTGCAGGAGACCCTCCTTCTCTACCGCGCCCACCGGGCGCCGAAGGTGCTTGTCTCGGATCCCGCGAGCGGGGCCGCCGCCGGCGCCGGTGGCGTCGGCGCACGCTGGCTGGAGAGCCAGCAGGTGCCGGCGAGCGCGGTCATGGTGCTGCCGCCGGGGAGCGCGAACTCGGCGTTCGAGTCCGCGGCGGCACTTCTCGGGCAGGGCACGCATGTCATCGTCGTGGCCGACGCGCTCGACCAGCTCTGGACCGCCGGAGCGGCATCCGCGGCCGGTCTCGACCCGAGCGTCGCGGTCGCGGTCGGCTCGGAGAAGCCCTTCTACCGGGAGCTCGGCGCGCTCGCCACCCAGGCGGCCGGCGTCGCGGTCGGGCGCGTCGCGGGATACGGCACCGCGAGCTTCGCCGCACCCTGAGCGCCCGCCTGTTCGCCGGGACCCGCACCAGCCGCTACGATGGCCGGGCCATCAGTCGGGGGTGGTGTAATCGGCAACACGACAGGTTCTGGCCCTGTTATTGGGGGTTCGAGTCCTCCCCCCCGAGCGAGTAGCGCGGCGCTTCATCTGATTCACCGTTCCGTTCCGGTGTTCGCGACCGCGTCCCGGTCGCCGTTGGGGCCGGCGACCCACGGCTGCAGGTGCGGCGTCTTTGGTGCCCGGGGTCGCGACCGATGGCCGCGCACCGACCGGGGTGCCCGCGCCGGGCGGTGCGCGAGACGGGCCCGCGAGGTCCGCGCACTTTGCCGAGGAGGGCTATCCATATAACCGGAGTAACCACGAGATGTTGGGGTCCGGCCGTCTATGCCCCGCGCCATGGCCTTCTCGCGGGTGCTATCGCCAGGCTGGCCGGCTGTCTCCGTGCGGTGGGAGGAGCTGGCGGCTCCTTCTTCGGCCGTGGGTCGGCGACCAGCTCCCGGTAGCGCACGGGGTCGTGATCGACGGCCTGGGAGAGCAAGCGGTAGAAGAGCATCCCGGGAGAGCGCGACGAACGTCGGTTGAACCGGAACGTGAACTCGTCGAGGTACGCGGACAGGTGCTCGGGACGGACGCCTCCTTGGTGGGTCCCGAGGAGCCAGCGGTCGAGGAGGCTGGCAACGCGGTGGACGCCAGGGAGCAGCTTGTGCGCCAGCTCGCCCGGTGCGACGTGGCGATCGTGGGTGTAGCTGCCCTTGAGCGCAGGCCCGTAGGGCGGCCATCCGTCGGTGACGACGGTGGAGCCCGGTTCGACGTGGTCAGCGAGGAAGACCGAAAGAGACGACGTCGAGGCATCGGGGAGAACGGCGAGGCGGCAGCGCCCGAATCCCTTCGGCTCCCGGCGCTCGACGCCGACGCCCACCAGCACCTTTGCGCCTGGCGTCCGCCCCCTCTTGCCGGGTGTCACACCCCCGAGGAGCGTCTCGTCCATCTCGACGACCCCGCTCAGGCGGTCCCGTCCGGGGCGCACCATCGCGGCGCGCAGGCGGTGCAGCATCGCCCAGGCGGTCTGGTACGAGCCCAGCTCGAGGGCTCGCTGGAGCCCCGCAGCGGAGACGCCGGACTTCTGGCTGGTGAGCTGCCAGGCAGCCGCAAACCACACCGTGAGCGGCGTGTGCGTGTGGTCGAACACCGTCCCTGCAGTCGGCGAGACCCGCTTCGAGCAGCGTGCACACATCCAACGTCCGTCACCGATGCGCCAGCCGGCTGTGTTGGCACACGCCGGGCAGACGAAGCCCTCCGGCCAGCGGA
>JAKABX010000030.1 GCA_021796545.1 Actinomycetes bacterium | reverse complement strand
GTGGCGCCTCCTGCGCCGGCGCGTCCCGTGGTGCTGCCCGCGGCCGAGCGCGCCGCGGCGCCGCGGCCGGTCGCCGGTGGCGGCGCTCTTGCGGCCGGTGGTGGGGCTCTTCCCGCCGGTGTGCCCGGCCCCCAGCGCAAGCTCGGGCGCAACGAGCCCTGCTGGTGCGGGAGCGGCCTCAAGTTCAAGAACTGCCACGGCGCCAGCTAGGTGTCCCTCTCCGGTGCCGTCGGCGGCGGCGGCGAGGACCACCGCGACCTCACCGACGAGCTGAAGCTCCTCCGGGAGCGCCTCAGCGCGGCCGAGTCGTACCTCCACCTCGACCAGCGGCGCCGCGACCTCGCTGACCTGGAGGCCGAGGTCGGCGATCCCGCGCTGTGGAACACCCCCGAGCGCGCCCGCCAGGTGACCGCCGCGTACGGCCGTGCCAAGGACGACGTCGACGAGTTCACGGCTCTCGAGCGCCGACTCGACGACGCGACGACGCTGTTCGAGCTGGCCCTCGAGGCCGGCGGCGAGGCGCTGGCATCCGAGCGGGCGGAGATCGAGGAGCACATCGGGGCTCTCGGCCGGGCACTCGACGCGCTCGAGCTGCGGAGTCTCTTCTCGGGCGAGCACGACGAGCGTGACGCGGTCTGCGAGATCCATGCCGGCGCCGGGGGCACCGACGCGCAGGACTGGGCCGAGATGATGCTGCGCATGTATCTGCGCTGGGCTGAGCGCCGCGGTTTCGCCGTCGAGCTCGACGAGGCCTCGCCTGGCCAGGAAGCGGGTCTTTTGTCCGCGACCTTCATCGTCCGCGGCCGCTACGCCTACGGCCTGCTCTGCGCAGAGCGCGGGGTGCACCGCCTCGTGCGCATGTCGCCTTTCGACGCGCAGCACCGCCGCCAGACGAGCTTTGCCTCCTTCGAGGTCGCGCCCTTCCTCGAGGACGAGGACGGCGAGGTCGAGATCGACGAGAAGGATCTGCGCATCGACACCTACCGCTCCTCGGGTGCAGGCGGCCAGCACGTCAATGTCACCGACTCCGCGGTGCGCATCACGCACCTGCCGACGGGGATCGTCGTCTCGTGTCAGAACGAGCGGAGCCAGTTCCAGAACAAGGCCAAGGCGATGCAGATCCTGCGGGCCAAGCTCGCCGAGCGCCAGCGCGCGGAGCGCCGCGCCGAGCTCTCCGCGATCACCGGTCCCCAGAGCGACGTCTCCTGGGGGAACCAGATCCGCTCCTACGTGCTCGCTCCCTACCAGCTCGTGAAGGACCTGCGCACCGGGTTCGAGTCCGGCAGTCCCGACGCTGTGCTCGAGGGAGACCTGGACGACTTCATGGCGGCGTGGCTGCGCTGGCGGCGTGGCGCGCAGCAGGAGCGACCGGCGACCGGCGACTAGGCGGCTCGGGTTTTTGCCCCGCCCGCGATCCCGTGCTGGTAGGGTTGGCCCCCGAGTAGGAACCGGATCGTTTGTTACCGGTGTGTTGCACCGGTTCTGACGATGTTTTTGCACCGCGCATCTTGAAACGGTGCCCGGACGCGGCCCGCCGGGAGCACGATGATCCGCTTCGAGAACGTCTCCAAGAGTTACGACGGTGGAAGCGCCGCCCTCGAGGACATGAGCCTCGAGATCCTGAAGGGCGAGTTCGTCTTCCTCGTCGGCGCGTCGGGATCGGGAAAGACGACCTTCCTTAAGCTGATCCTGCGCGAGGAGGTCCCCGACCAGGGCCAGATCTACGTCGCCGGCCGCGAGATCGGCCGTCTCGCCCCGTCGCGGGTCCCCTACCTCCGCCGCAACCTGGGCTGCATCTTCCAGGACTTCCGGCTGCTGCCGAACAAGACCGTCGCCGAGAACGTCGCTTTCGCGCTCCAGGTCATCGGCCGGCCGCGCTCGGTGATCCACAGCCAGGTCTCCCAGGTGCTCGAGCTCGTCGGGCTCGGGCAGAAGGGGGCGCGGATGCCCGACGAGCTCTCAGGTGGCGAGCAGCAGCGGGTCGCGATCGCGCGGGCCTTCGTCAACCGCCCGCTCGTGCTGCTCGCCGACGAGCCGACCGGAAACCTCGATCCGGCGACGAGCCAGGGGATCATGCGCCTGCTCGACCGCATCAACCGCACGGGGACGACGGTCCTCATGGCGACCCACGACGTCGGGATCGTCGACACGATGCGCCGCCGGGTGATCGAGCTCGACAACGGCACGCTCGTGCGCGACCAGGCGCGGGGCGTCTACGGCTTCGACGCGACGACCTCGACGCGGGGGGTGCCCGCGATCACCCTCGGGGTCGCGAGGGACGGCGAACCGCCCACCGGCCGCCTCGCGGCGGTGCGGGCGCGTCGCGGGACCCGCTGAGGTCGGGCGTGCTGCAGCTCCCCTTCGAGTACTTCGCCAAGGAGACGGCGAGCAACCTCTGGCGCAACCGCGTCATGGCCCTCGCGGCCGTGCTCACCGTCGCGGTCTCCCTCTCGCTGGTCGGCTCCTCGCTCCTCCTGCGCCAGGCGGTCAACCGCCAGATCGGGGAGTTCGGCGCGAACGTGAGCCTCGAGGTCTTCATGAACCCGGGCGCCCCGCGCCAGCAGATCGCCGAGGTCCGCTCGATGATCGAGCAGACCCCTCAGATCACGCACTTCACCTACCTCGGCCCGCTGCAGAGCTACGAGCAGGCCAAGAGGCTGCTCGCCAGCTCCCCGGCCGCAGTCTCGACGCTCAGCCCTGCCGTGGTCCCGACGGTCTTCCGCTGCCAGCTCGCCACGCCCCAGGACGCGACCGCGCTCGTGGCGACCTTCTCCAACGGCGTGCCCGGGGTGTACCGCGCGACCTCGCCGCTGCAGAGCATCCACGTCCTCGAGCAGGTCGCGAACGTCCTCCAGGTCATCCTCATCGCGATCGCGCTCTTGCTGCTCATCTCCTCGCTCGTGCTGATCCTCAATGCGATCCGCATGGCGATCTTCGCCCGACGCCGCGAGGTCTCGGTGATGAAGCTCGTCGGGGCGACAAACTGGTTCATCCGTGTGCCGTTCATGCTCGAGGGACTCGTGCAGGGCCTCCTCGGGGCCGCCGTCGCGGTTGTCATCGTCCTGCTGGCCAACGTCGGCGTCGGCTACCTCGTGCGTCACTACCACGTGAGCGTGCTCTCGTCCTCGGTGCTCCCCGCGCACGACGTCCTCATGACCGAGCTTCTCGTGGTCGCGGTCGGCGTCATCGTCGGCGTCGTGGGCTCCTCGGTCGCCGTGCGGCGCTTCCTCGAGGTCTGAGGGCGCCCTGCGCGCGCTCTCGAGCCTCGCGCTCGTCGACACCTGGGGTGCGGGCGCCGTGGCCGTCGCCGTGGTCGGACCCGACGGGGTGATCGACCAGCGCGGGCCGGCCGACGAGCGCCGGCCCTTCGCCTCGGTGACCAAGCTCTTCAGCGCGCTCGCGCTCCACGTCGCGACCGAGGAGGGGACAGTCGGCCTCGCCGACCCGGCAGGCCCGGCGGGATCGACGCTCGCCCACCTGCTCGCCCACGCGAGCGGCGTCGCCCCCGACGACCCCGGGCTCGTCCTCGCGCCGCCGGGGACCCGGCGGATCTATGCGAACGCCGGCTACGAGCTCGCGGCGGCGCATCTCGAGCGCGCGAGTGGGGTCGCCTTCGCGGACTACCTGGCCGAGGGGGTGCTCGGGCCCCTCGGCACACGGGGGGTGCGCCTCGAGGGCTCACCTGCCGCGGGGGCGACGGGCACCCTCGGCGACCTCGAGCTGCTCGGGGTCGAGCTGCTCGCGCCCCGCCTGCTGCATCCCGAGACGGCCCGGCGCCTCTCGGCGGTCGCCTTCCCCGGGATCGCGGGCGTCGTGCCGGGCTTCGGTCGCTTCGCGCCCTGCGACTGGGGCCTCGGACCCGAGATCGCGGACGGCAAGGCGCCGCACTGGACCGGGACGCGGCGCTCGCCGGCCAGCTTCGGCCACTTCGGCCAGAGCGGCAGCTTCGTCCTCGTCGAGCCGGAGATCGGCGTCGCGCTCTGCGTCCTGTGCGAGGTCCCCTTCGGCCCCTGGGCGACGGCGACGTGGCCCGTCTTCGTCGACGCCGTGCTCGCCGAGCTCGGCGCCTGATCTCCGGGAGGGGGGCGGCGGGCGCAGTAAGCTGGGACGATGCGTCACACGCCGGGGGGCGGTCGGTGAAGGGCGTGCTGCTCGCCGGGGGGACCGGGAGCCGGCTCTACCCGTTGACCCGGATCACGAACAAGCACCTGCTTCCGATCTACGACCGCCCGATGATCGCCTACGCCGTCGAGGCGCTCGTCGGGGCCGGGATCTCCGAGATCATGGTCGTCACCGGCGGGACGCACGCGGGGGAGTTCCTCCGTCTTCTCTCCAACGGCGAGGACCACGGCGTCGACCGCCTCCTCTACGCGTACCAAGACCGGCCCGGCGGGATCGCCGAGGCGCTCGGACTCGCCGAGCGCTTCGTCGGGGACGACGACGTGCTGGTGCTGCTCGCCGACAACGTCTTCGGGAGTTCGATCCGTCCCACCGTCGAGCGCTTCGCCGCCCAGGCCAAAGGGGCGCGCCTCGTGCTCGCGCCGGTGGCCGAGCCCGAGCACCTGCGTCACCTGGGCGTTCCCGACCTCGCCCCCGACGGGCGGATCCTCCGCATCGTCGAGAAGCCCGAGCACCCCCCGAGCCCGTACTGCGTGACGGGGCTGTACTGCTACGACCCGAGCGTCTTCTCGGTCATCGCGACCCTCGAGCCCTCGGCGCGCGGCGAGCTCGAGATCACCGACGTCAACAACCACTACGTCGCGGTGGGCGAGATGTCCTACGACGTGCTCGAAGGCTTCTGGGGTGACGCCGGCGAGTCGATCGACGCGTACTACGCCGTGAACGACCACGTCCGTCGGCACGGCGCGAACCGGCCCGCCTGAGCATGGTCGGTCGCGACGCCGCTTTCGGGGCCGGCTTGGGCCCGGGCGGGCCGGGCCGGGCGAGGTGGCCGCGGTGCGGGTGACCTTCCTCGGCGTGCGGGGGTCGGTCCCCACCCCGGGTGCCGCGTTCCTCCGCTACGGGGGGAACACCGCGTGCGTCGCGCTCGCGCACGACGGGGCGCCCCCGAGCCTCGTGCTGGACGGCGGGACGGGGATCCGCATGCTCGACGCGCATCTCGGCGGGGCGCCGTTTCGGGGGACCGTGGCGCTCTCGCACCTGCACTGGGACCACGTGCACGGGCTGCCCTTCTGTGGCGCCGCGCTCGCCCCGGGCAACTGCGTGCGTGTGCTGGTGCCGTCCCCCGACGGCGACCCCGTCGCGACCCTCGAGCGGGGATTCTCCCCACCGCACTTCCCGGTCACCCCCCGGGACATGGGGCAGTGGTCCTACGAGCGCATCGTCGAGGGCGTGCGCGAGCTCGAGGGCTTCTCGGTGACCGCCCGGGAGGTGCCCCACAAGGGCGGCCAGACCTTCGGCTTTCGGGTGGAGGCCGGCGGCGCGGTACTGGCGTACCTGACCGACCACGCACCCCAGGCGCTCGGACCCGGCGAGGACGGCCTCGGCCTGCTCCACGAGAGCGCCCTCGAGCTCTGCGCCGGAGCGGACCTCCTCGTCCACGACGCGCAGTTCACCGCGGCGGAGTTCCCTGCCGTTTCCTACCTCGGCCACGCTGCGGCGGAGTACGCGCTCGGCCTTGCCGAGGCCGCGGGCGCAAAGCGCCTCGCCCTCTTCCACCACGCGCCCGATCGGACCGATGACGACGTCGATGCGCTCCTCGCTTCCCTCTCGAGCTCGGGGTGCTCGCTGCTTGCGGCCTCTGAGGGGCTGACCATCGACCTGTGACCTCGGACGAAGCCACCCCTGTTGCCCACTCCCGCTTCGGCGGGCCGGCGCTCGCTCCCTTCGTCGCCGGCCTCCAGCGCCGCTGGCTGCACGAGGAGCCCGACAGGAGCCACAAGAGGATCGCGGGGACGCTCGCGTTCATCGACATCTCGGGCTTCACCGCCTTGAGCGAGCGCCTCGCCGGCCTCGGCAAGGTCGGTGCCGAGGAGCTCACGGGCCTCCTGCGGCCGGTCTTCGACGAGCTGATCACCATCGCCTACCGCTCGGGGGGCGAGCTCATCAAGTGGGGCGGGGACGCGATCCTCGTGCTCTACGAGGGACGCGCCGGCGCACGCGCCGGCGTGCATGCGGCGCTGCGTATGCAAGAGGCGATGGGACGGCTCGGCCGGCTGCACACGCGCACCGGGCCGGTCACCCTGCGGGTGTCGATCGGCCTGCACAGCGGGGCGTTCGACTTCGTCCTCGTCGGCGACGCCCACCGAGAGCTTCTCGTCCTCGGGCCTGCGGCGAGCCGGACCGCGGAGCTGGAGGCGATCGCTGAGGCCGGGGAGGTCGCCGTCAGCGCCGAACTCGCCGCGTCCCTCGGAGAGGGGTGGATCTTCCGGGAGAAGGGATCCGGACTCCTCGTCGCCGGTGCACCGCTGCCGCCGGCACTCCAGGAGCTCGACACCCGTCTGCTCTTCGCGGAGGAGGCACCCCGCGGGATGCCGACGGCGCTCAGCGACCACCTCGGTGCAGGGCCGGTCGAACCCGAGCACCGCCAGGTGGCGGTCGCCTTCCTCGAGTTGCAGGGGACCGACGCGCTCGTCCGCGGCCCCTCGGCGGCGGTGACGGCCCTCGAGGAGGCCGTCAGCGCGGTCCAGCGCGCGTGCGCCGAGCACAAGGTGAGCTTCTGGGAGACCGACATCTCCCACGACGGCGTGAAGGTGATGCTCATCGCCGGCGCGCCGGTCGCGACCGAAGACGACCCCGGGCACCTCCTCACCGCGCTCCGGGAGGTCTTCGACCGCGGTCTCGTGCTGCCGCTGCGCGCCGGTGTCAACCACGGCCGTGTCTTCACCGGGCGCTTCGGCCCCGACTTCCGTCGCTCCTACAACGCCCGTGGTGACGCCGTGAACGTCGCCGCCCGCCTGATGGGGAAGGCCGCGCCCGGCGAGATCGTGGCGTCCGCGGCGGTCCTCGAGCGAAGCCGCGTGACCTTCGCCACTGAGGCGCTGCCACCTTTCGCCCTGAAGGGCAAGACCGAGCCGGTTGCCGCCAGCCGCGTCGGCGCGCTCGCCGCCGGTGTGTACGCACCGACCCGTCGCCCGCCGCTCGTCGGGCGCGAGCAGGAGGTCGCCGCGCTCGGTGCCACGCTCGCCGCCGCGCGTGCCGGCGTGGCGCGGGTGGTCGAGCTCACCGGCCCCGCCGGGATCGGCAAGAGCCGCCTCCTCGACGAGGTCGCCGCACGCGCGCGCGACGACGCGGTCGGCGTCGGGTGGATCGCGGGGGAGGAGTACCGGTCGCGCACGCCGTATGCGGTGCTGCGCCGGGTCCTCCTCTTCGCGCTCGGGCTCCCCGGTGACGCCGGGGCGGACGAGGTCGCCTCCGCACTGACCGGCGCCGTCGAGCGCCACGCGCCCGCCGAGCGCCCCTGGCTGCCCTTCCTCGGAGTCGCCGCGGGCGTCGACCTCCCCCCGACGCCCGAGAGCACCGGGATCGACGCACGCTTTCGCGAGGAGCAGCTGGCGCGCACCGTCGTCGCGCTCCTCGGCGCGCTCCTGGCGACCCCGACCCTCCTTGTCCTCGACGACGCGCACTTCGTCGACGAGTCGAGCGCCGCGGTGCTCCGCCACGCGGTCGGCAGCGGGCTTCCCCGTCCGTGGTTCCTGCTCGTCGCGCGCCGCGACGGGACGGGCGGCCTGCACCTCGCCGACCTCGGCGCCGAGGCGCTCGCGCTCGCGCCCCTCGACGAGCGCGCCGTTGTGGCCCTGCTGCGCGCCGAGACCGCGGCCCGCCCGCTCAGCCCGCACGTCGAGCGCTCGATCATCGAGCGCGGCGCGGGGAACCCGCTTTTTCTGCTCGAGCTCGCGCAGGTCGGCTCGGACCGCCACGGCGACACGACGCTCCCCGACACCGTCGAAGCTCTCCTCGCCGCCGAGATCGACCGCCTCGCACCCCGGGAGCGCTCGTTGCTGCGCGCAGCGGCGGTGCTCGGTGCGACCTTCGATCCGGTACTCCTCGACGCGATGCTCGAGGACGGGACGCGCGCGCGCCTCTCGGCGCTCTCGGAGTTCCTCACCCCGGCCGGGCGGTCACGGATGAGCTTCCGCCATGCGGCGCTGCGCGACGCGGCCTACGAGGGCCTCGCCTACTCGCGCCGGCGCGAGCTGCACGCGCGCGCGGGGCGCGCCCTCGAGGCCTCGGTGGCGACCGTCACCGGCCCGGTCGCCGCCCTGCTGGCTCTGCACTTCCACGAGGCCGGCGTGCGCGAGCCTGCCTTCCGCTACGGCCTCCAGGCCGGTCGGCACGCCGAGTCCGTCTTCGCGCCCGCCGAAGCCGCCCACTCCTACGAACTCGTCCTCGGTGCCGGATCACGCCTGCGTCCGCAGCCCGTCTCGGAGCTGTACGGCGTGGCGGTCGCGCTCGGGGACGCGAGGACGCGCCTCGGCATCTTTGCCGACGCCGAGGTGGCCTTCCGCCGGGCGCGGCGTTGGGCACGGGAGCCCCTCGAGCGCGCGGAGCTGACCTACAAGATCGCCCTCGGCGCGATGATGAGCGGCGCGTTCTCTCGCAGCCTGCGCCTGCTCGCCCACGCAGACCGCTCGCTCGAAGGCGCGACCGACGAGCGATCCGTGCGTCTTCGGGCCGAGATCGCTGCGCTGTACGGGCTGACGCGGCACCGACAAGGGCGCGGTGTTGAAGCCGTCCGGCGCCTGCGCCATGCCGTCGAGCTCGCGGAGCGCGCCGGGGACGCGGACGTCCTCGCGACGACGTTGCTCTACACCGACATCGCCGAGCTGACCGCCGGGGAGGGCGGCAACGGTGAGAGCGCGCAGCGGGCGCTCGAGCTCTACCGCCGACGCGGGGCGGATCCCTTCAACGAGGCCCGAGCGCTCAATCAGCTCGGCATCCGCGCCTACTTCGAGGGCGACTGGCCGGCCGCGGTCTCCTACTACGCACAGTCGCGGGACGCCTGCGCCAGGGCGGGCAACCTTTGGAACGCGGCCCTCGCGTCGGCGAACATCGCCGAGCTCCTTGCCGACCAGGGCGACCTCGAGCGCGCGCGACCGCTTCTCGAGGACGCCCTCGTCGTCTTGCGTGCCGCACGGATGGCGACGTTCATCGCCTTCGCGACGCGCGTGCTCGGCCGCCTGTCCGCCCGCGCCGGTGAGCCGCAGCGGGCCTCAGCGCTACTCGAAGAGGCGCGCGAGATCTGTGCCGGTCTCGGCGAGTCGCTCGAGGTGGTGCTCATCGACGCGATGCGCGCCGAGGCCCTGCTCCTGTCGAACCGTCCGGGGGAGGCGGCAACTGCGGCTGCAACCGTGCTCAGCGCCGCCGCGCCGCTCGCAGGTCAGCACCTCGTCACCCCGCTCGCGTTGCGCGTCGCGGGGGTGAGCGCGGCGCACACGGGCAAGGTCGCCGACGCCGTCGGACAGCTTCGGGCAAGCGTCGACGCCGCACGCGAGCACCAGAGCGACTACGACGCGGCGTTGTCGCTGCAGGCGCTGCGGGACGTCGATCCTTCGGCGGTCAGCGACGGGGAGTGGTCCTGGGCCACAGAAGTGTTCGACCGGCTCGGAATTCTCGAGGCCGGCCGCCACCTCGTCTCACGCTCCTAGATCATGTGCATCGGGTCACCGAGCTCGTTGGACTCGATGACAACCTGCTCGCCGCCTTGGAATCCCGACTTGGAGTAGGACGAAACGCACAACGTGAGCGGCGGGGCGCTCTGACTCTGGAGGAGCTGCTCGTAGGTCGGATCGGTGCAGCTGTAGAGGAGCCCCTCTGTTGATGTGGTGGGTGAGCCCGGTGTTGCGCTGTAGCCGATGAAGTCGCTGCCTGCGCTGGCACAGACGGGAAGGAGGGGCGTCCCGTTGTTGGGGATCTGGTCGACGAACTTCTTCGTGAACGTGAGGGTGACGGACCCAGGGCCGGCCTGCGCACTGTCCACGTAGTACTCGTCCGGGGTTGCGCCCGAGCTCGTGATCGCGCTGTCGCAGCTGAGCGCCTGGTCCAGCCCGAAGCTCGTCGCGAGCGTGCAGCCGCTGCTGCTGCCACACGACATGGTCGCCTGGCCCTGCGTGCCGTTTGCCTTGCTCGTGATCGTCGAAGACGTGCACGTGCTGCTATTGGCGCAGGTGGTGAGGTCGGTGACGACGGCGAAGGAGTTGGATGCCACGCCGGCCGTGCCCGCCGCCGGGGAGGTGGCGAGAAGCTGGTAGCCGGCGCCGAGCGCGGTGGCCGCGAACCCGGTGCACGCGCTCGGCGCCGACCCGGATCCGAAGACGGCGACGCCGGTCGATCCGGTCGATCCGGTCGTCATGGTCACCGAGCTCGCGCCTTTGGTCGCGCCGGACCCCGTCCAGTACAGACCCGGATTCCCGTCGGCGGGGTCGTAGGACAGCGTCACCGCGACGCCGTCGACGGGCACGCTCGAGCCGGAGGTGGATGAGTAGTAGGCCTCGACGGCGACCGGTGGGCAGAAGGCGTAGTAGGTGCCGTTCGCACTCTGCTGGAGGGCCGTATTCGGCTGGGCGGTGAAGACGAGGGTGACCGGTTCCACCTGGATCGTGCCGTCGGTGGATCCGTTGAGGTCGATGAAGTCGTTGCCCGAGCCGTTGAAGTTGTTGGACTGCTTGACGACCGTGCTGATGCTGACCGAGCCGGCCGCGGGTGCGGTGACCTCTGCTGAGAATGTCAAGGAGCCCCCGGGAGCGATCGCCGTGCCGCTCGTGTTCTCGACAAGGATCGTGGCCGGGCTGCTCGTCAGGCTCGACGCCGTCCAGCCTTGTGTGCCCGCCTTGATGTTGCTCAACGCGCTCGCCGGAAGGTTCGAGAGGGTGACCTCCGCCGAGCCGAAGGGCTGCGTGCTGGACGACGAGTTCGTGATGGTGAAGCCCACGGTCGCCGGCGTGTCGACCAGAAGCTCCCCGTTCGTTGTGTTCACCGTGTATGTCGTTTTGAAGAACTTCGTCTGGGTCGCGGCGGCGGCGATCGTGCCGGCCGATCCGGCGGTGACCGCGAGAGCCGCCACGGCGAGCGCGGCCAGGGTAATCCTCCGACTACGGAGGCACGTGTGCTGTGGGAGGCGCAAGGCGCCAGAAGCTTTGGACATCGACGATCGCCCCTTGTCGTTCGGCACGGAGACCGTGCGCATCACTGCGCCCCCGCCAGCGTGTGTCGAACCGTCAAAATAAATGACAGCGGAGGTGCTCGCAAGCTAGACAGGCGGCGATTGGTCAGAATTTGGTCGTTCTGTGTACCTGCAACCGCGGGGCGCCTCAAGATGACCACGGTGTGTGGCAGGTCTCGCAGGAGGGGGCGATGAGACGACGCCGCGGTGGCACGTTGGCCGCAACGCTCCGGCACCCGGACTTCCGCGCCCTCGTCGTCGCCGACGCGGTCTCGGACGCCGGGAGCTGGGTGTATGTCGTCGCGCTCACGGTCTACGTCTTCGACCGGACCCACTCACCGGCGTGGGTGGGTCTGGTGACGATCGGGCGCCTCCTGCCGGCGATGGTCTTCGGCGCCTACGGCGGCGTCCTCGCCGACCGCTTCGAGCGCGTCCGCCTCATGCGCAGCATCGACCTCATCGCAACCGTGCTGATGGCCCTGCTCGCGCTTGATGTCGCGGCGAAAGGATCACCCGCGCTGACGATTGTGCTCGCCGCGGTGAACTCGACGCTGTTGCGCGCGTACGACCCCGCCGCCGCCGCCCTCACCCCCGAGCTCGTACCCGAGGACGACCTCGCCGCCGCGAACACGTTGCGCAACACCGTCCAGAACCTCGCCGTCATCGCCGGGCCCGGTCTCGGTGCGCTGCTGCTCGCGCTCGGATCGCCGGTGGTCTGCATCGTCATCAACGGTGCCACTTTCCTCTTCGGGGCCGTCGTCGTCTCGAGGATCCGGACCCGCTCCAATCCCGTCGACGTCACCGAGGGCGGATCTGCGGGAGTGTTCCGCCAGACGGCGGTGGGAATGCGCACCCTGGTGTCGTCGCCCTCGACGCTGCTCGTCGCCGCCTTCAGCATCATCGCGACCTTCGTGTACGGCACCGACACGGTGATGTTCGTCGAGATCTCGCTTCACCGCCTCGCCACCGGCACCAACGGCTACGGCCTGCTTCTCGCGGGGACTGGCGTGGGCGGCGTTCTCGCCGCCGGCATCGCCAACCGCATCGCCTCCTGGTCGCGGCTCGCGAGCGCGCTGTTGCTGGGCATGGGCTTCTACTGCGTCCCGAGCATCCTGTTCGTGGACGTCCACTCGCCGGTGATCGGCTTCCTGATCGAGGTCGTGCGCGGTGGCGGGACCCTGATCGTGGACGTCGCGGCGCTCACGGCCATCCAACGCACCATGCCGCGTCAAATTCTCGGGCGCGCCATGGGCGCTTTCATGACGCTCGCGATCGGGGCAGGCGCGCTCGGCAGCGTCGTCGCCCCCGCACTCCTCGGCCTCGTCGGGCTGAACGGGGCCCTCTGGGTGCTCGCGCTCGTCCTGCCCGTTCTCTGCGTGCTCGGGTGGCCGAAGCTCGCCGCGATGGACCGGGCGAACCTGGGCCACTTCGCGCTGCTTGCGCCTCGTATCGCCCTGCTCGAGAGGGCAGCCCTCTTCGCCGAGGCACCGCGTGCCGCGTTGGAGCAGCTGGCGGACGCCTCGCGCGAGATCACCGTCACCGTGGGCACCGACGTCGTGCGCCAGGGGGAGGAGGCCGACGCCCTCTACCTCGTGCGCGCCGGCCGGCTCACGGTGCACGCCCTCGGGGACGACGGGCAGGGCCGGGAGCTCGCGCACCTCGGTGAAGGCGACGTCTTCGGAGAGATCGGTCTTCTCCGGCGCGTGCCGCGCACCGCGACGGTGACGGCCGAGGAGTCCGTCGATCTCCTCCGGGTCGACGGTGAGAGCTTCCTCGACGTCCTCGCCCGCAACGGCGCGTCGACCTCGCTGCTCGAGGGAGCCGCGGCCCGCCTGGCGCGTTCGACGCGCGTGACGCCTCGGGTCGTGGCCAGCGTGATGGCCCAAGACGCCCCCGAGCTCGGGGGGGAGGTGGGCACGGCCTGACGGCGCGTGCTCAGGCCCGCGGGGCGTCTCCGGAAAAGGGCGCCGGCGCTGCGGTGAGCCCCGGGCGCCACCGCCACGGCGTGACGACGAGGGCACGGGGGTGGTCCTCGTAGAGGAAGCGGCCCACGCGGCGGCCGATACCGGGGGAGAGGCCGGTGCCGAAGAGCGCGGCGCGCGCACCGAGCGGTCGGGAGAAAAGGGCGCGTGCCGCCAGGGCGATCCGGTGGTCGATGCGCAGGGTGCGGGCGATCTCGCTCGCATACGCCGCGGCCGCGGCGGGGGGCGAGCCGACGTGCGTGGCGACCGCGCGCCCGGCCGCGATGCCCATCTCGAGTGCCTGGCCGACGCCCTCTCCGGTGAAGGGGTCGGCGCCTCGGGCCGCGTCGCCGGCGAAGAGGACCCGTCCCCCGCAGGCGCTGAGCGGCGCGTCGAAGACCCCGGCGGGGATGGGCCAGGAGCGCCCCGGGGCCTCGAGCACCGCCCTTCTTCCGAGCAGAGCGGAGAGGAACGGACTCGTGAGCGCCTCGTGCCAGGCCGCCCGCAGGTCCGCGCCCTTGCGCCCTGCCGTGCGCTCGAGGCACAGCCCGACATTGGCCCTCCCGTCGGAGAGGGGGAAGGACCAGAGGTAGCCGGGCAACACCGCCGGCGGGAACGCGACCCACAGGTGGCCGGCCGCGAGTTCGGCGACGTCGCGGGCGTAAGTGCGGAAGGCGTGCCACTCCCGGCGCCCGCCGGTCCGCGCCGCTGCGGGTGAGCCCTTCTCGAGCGCGCCCGCGAGGCGGCGCAGCGGCGACCAGGCGCCGTCCGCGGCGACGACGATCCCGGCCTCCAGTGCCTCGCCTCCCTCGAGACCGACCTGGAGCGCGCCGCACGCGCCCTGTCCGCGCACCGGTTCGAGGCGCACCGCCGCGGAACCCTCGAGCACCGTCGCCCCCGCGCGGCGCGCGAGGGTGAGCAGGGCCGCATCGAGGTCGATCCGCCGCGCGACCGCGGCGCGCACGCCGGGTGCCCGGGGCGTCGCCAGCGGCACGGTCAGGATCCGACCTGATGGTGAGCGGATGAACAGGTCGTCCACCGCGTGGAAGGAGGCGACGTCGCGCGGGGAGAGGCCGAGGGACTCGAGGCGGCGGAGGGCGCCGGTGGTGAGACCGTCGCCGCAGCACTTGTCCCGGGGGAACCGGCTCTTGTCGACGAGCACGACGTCGAGCCCGGCGCGCGCGCCGGTGAGGGCGGCGGCACAGCCCGCCGGTCCGGCGCCGACGACGACGAGGTCGGCCCGGCGCGCCGTGCGGGGGCTCCCGCTAGGGGCCGGCACCGACCGCGCGCGCGAGCGCGGAGGACAGGTCCGCAAACCGGTGCACGAAGCCCGTTGCCGAGAGGCGTGCGGGGACGACCCGCTGGCTCGTGAGCGCGATCTCGTGCGCCGTCGCGCCGAGGGCGAGCCGCAGGGCCCACGCCGGGACCGCGAGCCGGGCCCGCCGGTGGACCGACGCGGCGATCGCATCGGTGAGCGTCGCGTTGCGCACCGGCTCGGGCGCGACGATGTTGCAGGGCCCGCTCAGCGCCTCGTCGGTCGCTGCGTGGATGAGCGCGCCCACGGCGTCGTCGAGCGCGATCCAGCTCTGCCACTGGCGGCCGTTGCCGAGGCGCGCTCCGAGGCCCAGGCGGAACAGCGGGAGCTGACCGGCGAGGTAGCCGCCGCCGCGCCCGAGCACGATGCCGAGGCGGGCGTGCACGACGCGGATCCCCCGGTCGCGCGCCGCGGCCGCCGCGGCCTCCCAGGCCCGGCAGACCTCGGCAAGGAAGCCGGTGCCGCCTGCGCTCTCCTCGTCGAGGACCTCCTCACCCCGGTCCCCGTAGACGCCGATCGCCGACGCGCAGACCAAGACTGCGGGCGGCGCGTCGAGTGCCCCGAGTGCGCGGGCGAGCGCGTAGGTCGAGCTCACGCGACTGGCCCGGATCGCCTCGCGCTTGATCGGGCCCCAGCGGGTGGGCGTGATCGGATCGCCCATGAGATGGAAGACAGCGTCGAAGCCGTCCAGGGTCGCGGCCGGCAGTCGGCTGGCGTCGACGCGACGCGCCCCGACGTCGAGGAGAACCTCGCCCGCGCCCGGATCACGCCGCACGACGCGCGCCACATCGTGGCCGTCGGCGCCGAGCCGGGACACGAGGGCCCGGCCGATGAAGCCGGACGCTCCCGAGACCAGTGTGCGCAAGGGGCGGCTCCCTTCGACCCGGTCTCCGACAATAGCGGGCGCTTTTTCCCTGCTCGGAACCCGCCGTTAGGATGCCTAACGGTGCAGGAAGATCACGGGACACAGGTGGACCGGACGGCCGGCAGGGGGCTTCTTGGCCTCAACGCCTGGCTTGTCGAGGAGATGTATCAGGCCTACAGGGCGGACCCGTCCTCGGTGAACGAGGGGTGGCGGGAGTTCTTCGCGGACTATCGCGGACCGGCACCGGCCCCGCCGGCACCGGTCCTCGAGCAGCCGCCCTCCCCCGCCGCCGCTCAGCCGCCCTCCCCCCCCGCTCCCGCTCCGGCGCCTTCGCCGGCCGCACCCGCAGCGCAGGTGGCGCCCGCGCCCGCGCCTTCGCCGACGGCGGCACCCGCGGCACCCGCGGCACCCGAGAAGGCCGGCGGGGAGGACCTGGCGGCCCCCCTGCGCGGCGCGGCGGCGCGCGTCGTCACGAACATGACCGCGAGCCTCGCCGTGCCGACCGCGACGAGCGTGCACCCGATCCCCGCGCGCCTGCTCGAGGTGAACCGGCGCGCACTGAACGAGCATCTCGCCCGCACCTGGGGCGGCAAGGTCAGCTTCACCCACCTCATCGCCTGGGCCGTCGTGAAGGCCCTCGGCGCGGTGCCGGCGCTGAACGCCACCTTCGTCGAGAAGATCGACGCCAAGGCCGCCTTCGGGGTCGTCCGCCACGCGCACGTCGCGCTCGGGGTTGCGGTCGACGTCGAGCGGGCGCGCGGCGAGCGCTCGCTCGTCGTGCCGGTCCTGCGCGATGTCGACGAGTGGGACTTCGCGACGTTTCTCCGCAGCTACGAACAGCTCATCCGCCGGGCGCGCACCAACCGTCTCGAGGTCAGCGACCTGGTCGGCGCGACCGTCACGATCACCAATCCGGGGATGCTCGGCACGACCCAGTCCGTTCCCCGCCTGATGGTCGGACAGGGTGCGATCATCGGCATCGGCGCGCTCGGCTACCCGGCCGAGTTCGCCGGTGGCGACCCCGAGATCCTCGCCGAGCTCGGGGTCGGCCGGATCGTCACCCTCACCTCAACCTACGACCACCGCATCATCCAGGGGGCCGAGTCCGGGAGGTTCCTCCAGTACGTCCACGAGCTGCTCGTCGGCGAGCACGGCTTCTACGACGAGGTCTTCGCGTCGATGGCCGTGCCCCAGGAGCCGGTGCGCTGGCAGTCCGACGCCGGCGCGGGCTCTCGCCCCGACGAGCGTGAGCGCGCGCGCCTCGAGAAGAACGTCGCGGTCCAGGCGCTCATCAACATGTACCGGGTCCGTGGCCATCTCATCGCGGACCTCGACCCGCTCTCGAGCGAGGTGCCGCCGCTCCCGCCGGACCTTGATCCGCAGACCTACGGGCTCACGCTCTGGGACCTGGAGCGCAGCTTCTACGTCCGTGACTTCACCGCCGAGCGCGACCTCACCCTCGAGAGGATCCTCGAGATCCTCCGTGACGCGTACTGCCGCCGGATCGGTATCGAGTACATGCACATCCAGGACATCGCCCAGCGTCGCTGGATCCAGCGCCAGGTCGAGGGTGTGCCGACGACGCTGCCGTCGGAGGACCAACGACACCTGCTCGGCCGCCTCAACGCCGCGGAGGCGTTCGAGCGCTTCCTGCACACCCGCTATGTGGGCCAGCGCCGTTTCGGCCTCGAGGGTGCCGAATCCGCGATCGCCTTCCTCGACGCGTGCCTGGAGGAGGCGGCTCGTTCGGGCGTGGCCGAGGCCGTGCTCGGCATGGCGCACCGCGGGCGTCTCAACGTTCTCGCCAACATCGTCGGCAAGTCCTACGGAGAGATCTTCGCCGAGTTCGAGGGGAACCTCGATCCCGAGACCGTCCAGGGCTCGGGCGACGTGAAGTACCACAAGGGTGCGGTCGGCAAGTGGGTCGGGCGTGACGGTGCCGCGCTGCCCGTCACCCTGGCGTCGAACCCCTCGCATCTCGAGGCCGTCGACCCGGTCGTGGAGGGGATGGCGCGAGCCAAGCTCGACCAGTACCCCGACGCCGGGCACTTCAGCGTGCTGCCCATTCTCGTGCACGGCGACGCGGCCTTCGCCGGCCAGGGTGTTGTCGCCGAGACCCTCAACCTCTCCCAGCTGCGCGGCTACCGGACCGGCGGGACCGTGCACCTTGTCATCAACAACCAGCTCGGCTTCACGACGCCGCCGATCGACGCGCGCTCCTCGGTCTACGCGACCGACGTGGCCAAGATGATCCAGGCGCCGATCTTCCACGTGAACGGCGACGACCCCGAGGCGTGCGTGCGGGTCGCCCGGCTCGCGGTGCGCTACCGCCAGGAGTTCCACCGTGACGTGGTCGTCGATCTCGTCTGCTACCGGCTGCACGGCCACAACGAGGGCGACGACCCGAGCTACACCCAGCCGCTCATGTACAAGAAGATCGACCAGCACCGCTCGGTCCGCAAGCTCTACACCGAAGCGCTCGTGCGCCGCGGGGACATCACCTTGGACGAGGCCGAGCAGTCACTGGCCGACTTCGTCGCGCTGCTGCAGAGCGCGCTCGACGAGACGCGTTCGAGCGCGCCGCCGCGCGTCGACCGCCTCCCGGTCCGGCGGCTCGCCGAGGCCCCGCGGCTCGCCCAGGTCCCGACGGGGGTGACGCAGGTCCAGCTCGACGCGCTGAGCCGACGCATCCACAGTGTCCCGGCGGGATTCAGAGCCCATCCCAAGCTCGCCCGCCAGTTCGCCCAGCGCTACGAGGCCTACGTCGCCGGCGAGGTCGACTGGGCGCTCGCCGAAGGCTTGGCGATCGGTTCGCTCCTGCTGGAGGGGACCAACGTCCGCCTGACCGGTCAGGACACGCGCCGCGGCACCTTCAGCCAGCGCCATGCCGTTCTGTTCGACTACGAGAGCGGCGAGGAGTTCACGCCGCTCGTCCACCTCGGCGAGGAGATCGCCGGCGACCCGCCAGTTGTCGCGGGGACGCTCGGAACGTTCTGGGTGCGTGACTCGCTGCTGTCGGAGTACGCGGCGCTCGGCTTTGAGTACGGGTACTCCGTGGAGGCGCCCGCCGCGCTCGTGTGCTGGGAGGCGCAATTCGGCGACTTCGCCAACGGCGGGCAGATCATCATCGACAACTTCCTTGTCGCCGCCGAGGAGAAGTGGGGCCAGTCCTGCGGCCTGGTGCTCCTCCTTCCGCACGGATATGAGGGCCAGGGTGCCGAGCACTCCTCGGCGCGCCTCGAGCGCTTCTTGCAGCTCGCGGCCGACGGCAACCTCACGGTCGCTCAGCCCACGACGGCCGCGCAGTACTTCCACCTTCTTCGTGCCCAAGCGCGCCGGGGGGCGCAGCGCCCGCTCGTCGTCATGACCCCCAAGTCGCTTCTCAGGGCACGCTCGGCTCGCAGCAGTGTCGCCGAACTCGTTGCCGGCGGCTTCAACGAGGTCCTCGACGACCCGGCGCGCGGCGACGGCCTCGACAACACCGCCGTTCGCCGCCTCGTGCTCACGAGCGGCAAGATCGCCTACGACGCGCTGGCCCGGCGCGACGCGCTGAAGGCCGCCGGTGCGGAGGAGGGCCAGGCTGCCGTCGTGCGTGTCGAGCAGCTCTATCCGTGGCCGGATGCGACGCTCGTCGACGTGCTCGACCGCTACCCGAACGCGACAGAGCTCGTGTTCCTCCAGGACGAGCCGGAGAACATGGGCGCGTGGGACTTCGTGCACGGCCGTCTCCACCGCCTGTTCCGCGACCGGTACCGGCTCACACATGTCAGCCGCGCCGCCGCCGGGTCGCCTGCGACCGGTTCGCACGCGGTGCACGAGCTCGAGCACGAGGATCTGCTCGCTCGTGCGCTCGCCCCAGCGCCCCGTGCGTGAGCACCGTCGCGGACGCGCCCGGACCGACCGTCGCGCCGCGGAGGGTGCCGCGGGTGCTTGACTAGCCGGGACATGGCCACCCAGCACATCGTCGTCGACGGTTCGAACATCGCGACCGAGGGTCGCTCGACCCCGAGCCTTGACCAGCTCGAGGGTGCAGTCGCCGAACTGCGGCGGGAGTTCCCCGACGCCGAGGTGACCGTCGTCGTCGACGCGACCTTCGCCCACCGGATCGACGCCTCGGAGCTCGAGCGCTATGAGCAGGCGTCGCTGCGAGGGGAGATGATCTCGCCCCCCGCGGGCGCCATCGGGCGCGGGGACGCCTTCCTGCTTCGCATCGCGGAGAGGGTCGACGCGATGGTGCTCTCGAACGACTCCTTCCAGGAGTTCCACGGTGAGCACGCGTGGCTCTTCGAGCGGGGGCGCCTCCTCGGGGCGACGCCGGTTCCGGGGATCGGCTGGATCTTCGTCCCCCGCACCCCCGTGCGCGGGCCGAAGAGCCGGGTCGCGGTACGCGACGCGGTCCGTGCGCGCGCCCGGGTCGAGAAGGCGATCGCCGAGGCAACAAAGGAGGTCGTCGAGCCAGCACCGAGCCGCGAGCCCAAGGCGGCCACGCACCGCAGGCGCAGCGCGGCAGCTCAGCCTCAGGCTGTGAACGACCCGTCGACCTTCATCGCGTTCATTGCCGAACACCGCCTGGGCGATCAGATCGACGCGGTGGTCGAGAGCTTCAGCTCGCACGGCGCCATCGTCCGCTACGGGGAGGTCCGCTGCTACGTGCCGCTCGCCGGTCTCGGCACCCCGGCGCCCCGTAGTGCGCGAGAGGTGCTGCAAAAGGGCGAGAATCGCAGGTTCGCGCTCACCGCCCTCGACCCCTACCGCCGCGGCGTGGAGCTCGCGCTCCCCGACGTCGCGGTCGTCTCCGGGCACCCGAGCGCCGAGACGGTCGAGGCCGAGGTCCGCATGGCTCGTGCCGGTCACAAGTCCGGTCCCGAGGAGATCGGCGCACCGGCGCCGCGCCGTCACCGCGGTGGCCGGCGCAGGCATGGGGCCGGCGAGGCCGCGCCGGCGCCGACCCCCGAAGCGCTCCCCGAAGCGCCGCCACCGCCC
>JAKABX010000029.1 GCA_021796545.1 Actinomycetes bacterium | reverse complement strand
GGGAACCAGGTCATGAAGTCCCGCCAGCTCGCCGGGTAGGCCACCTCCGAGATCAGGCTGGCCACCGTCCCTCATCGCTGTCGGACTCGCTCACCCCTACATCTTGGGGTAGGAGGAGCGAACTGACTGCCAGGTTTAATTGAATGCTCAGGGCGCGCCGTCGGCGAATGCAGCGACCTCGAGGGGCTCCTCGCCGTGCCCCACAGCGAGCCCGGCACCGACGACGCCGTCGCGCTGTCGACCCAGGTCCAGGTCCCCTTCGAGGACCACGTCGACTACTCCAGCACCCGCGGGGCCATGGTGAACCCCTGGGGGGAGCCCGAGGCGATCCAGACCCATGCCATCGCGAGCCTCTACGACGTCCCCGCCGCCCACGCCCCCACGCCCCTATGCTCGAGTCCAAGGAGGTGGAGGACATCGAGCTCAAAATCGTCGACCCGCGCATGGTGGCCGAGGCGATCTCGACGGCCTTTTTCACCTCTGTCCTGAAGGGCCTGCAGCGCAGCCCGCGCATCGTGCCGCTCGATCGGGCGGTACCCGCAGCCTCATCGGCGCCGAGCAGGTGTCCTGCCTCGTCCTGCCCGACGGCGCCCTCGGGCTGCCGACGCTCGCCACGCTCGAGCAGAACATTCCCGTCATCGCCGTGCGCGAGAACATGGACGTGCTGCGCAACGACCTGACCCGCCTCCCCTGGAGACCGGGCCAGGTTCACGTCGTCGGCAACGACTGGGAGGCCGCCGACGTGACGGCGTCGCTGCGCATCGGCATCGACCCGGCCATCGTCCGCCGCCCGGTCGCCGAGGCCCGTCAGGTCGTCGACGCCGCGGCCCCGCGCGCCTGAGCGCGCCGCGCGCTCGGCACCGCCGAGTGGCCCCGAGAGCGCGCCGGGCTGCCCCTTCGGAGAAAAGGGGGTCGCGACGGGGTCACGCCCCTCTCAGCGGAGCGTCGGCGCTCGCCGGCGGTGGCGCGCGAGCCCGTGGTGGTCGCCCGGCGCGTGGCGCTGGGTGAGGCGCACGATGAGGCGCGCGGCGCCGACCAGGAGGAGAACGAGCGCGATCAACAAGACCGCGGAGTCGAAGGCGAGCGCGTGCAGCGTCGTCGTCGGCTGGTCCCAGAAGGTGAAGGTCGCATAGGTGAGATAGGGAACCGGGACGCCGGTGAGATGGGCCGAGGGGTAGCTGTTCGAGAACCCGGCCGTGTAGAGAAGCGGCGCCGTCTCGCCGACCGAGATCGCGAGGGCGACGAGGACGCCCGTCACGATCCCGGGCGCGGCCGCGCGCATCACGATCGTGCGCAGCTGGTAGGTCGGCGCCATCCCGAGCGCCTCACCCCCCTCGCGATAGGCGAGGGGGACCTGGTTGAGCGCGATCTCGGTCGACTTGGCGACATAGGGAACGACGAGGACCGAGAGCACGATGAGCGCGGCGAGCAGGGAGAAGCCCCAGTGCAGACCGACGCACAGCGCCACGTAGCCCGCGTACCCGAAGACGATCGAGGGGACGCCAGAGAGCACCTCCGACGCACTGCGCAGCAGCGAGACGACCCGACTTGGCGGGGCGAGCTCGGCGAGGTAGAGACCCGTCCCGATCCCGACGAGCCCCGCCATGATGCCGACGCCGACCATCAACACCGCGGTCCCCGCGATCGTGTTGGCGAGACCGCCCCCGATGCCGGTCGTCGTCTCGGTCAAGACGCTCCAGCGCCAGCCGGGCACGGCGTTCGCGATCGCGGCGCCGACGACCCAGAACACGGCTCCGGCGACGAGCGACAGGCCAAGCCCGCAGAGCCCCCACCAGGCGACGTTGCGCACCCGCCGACGGTGCCCGACACGGCCCGCGGCCGACGCGCCCGGCACGGCGAGCGCCGTCACAGCCCGACTCCGACCGGGAGAGCGGCGCCACGAGCCGAGCGCCGAACCAGGGCGCGCGCCGCGATGTTGACAAGGAGCGTGATCGCCATGAGCACGAGCGCCGCCTCCGCGAGCGCGCGCGTCTCGAGGCCCGTCGGGTCGCTCTGGGCGGAGTCGAGCAGCGTCACGATCGCCGCCGCGATCGTCGTCATCCCCGAGTAGATGTTGGGCGCGATCTGCATCGCGGAGCCGCTCACCAGGGCGACGGCGATCGTTTCGCCGAGCGCGCGGCCGAGCCCGAGGATCAGCGCGCCGATGACGCCGCTCCGGATCCAGCGGACCTGGACGGCGAAGAAGACCTCCGACGAGGTCATCCCGAGCGCCTCGGCGCCCTCGCGCGTCCCCTCGGGGACCTGGCGGAGCAGGTCGCGGGTGGTGGCGGCGACGATGGGGATGATCATCGCGGCGAGCACGAGGCCGGCGGACAGCAGCCCCTCTCCGTAGCCATGATTCCCGTGGAAGATCGCAAGCGGCGGGACGTCGGGCAGGTGACCGAGGAGCGGGTAGAGGTTGCGAGCCAGGAAGGGGCCGAAGGTGAAAAGGCCCCACAGCCCGATGACGACGCTCGGGATCCCCGCGAGGACCTCGAGGACGACCCCGACAACGCCCGAGAGCGCCCGCGGCAACTTCTCGACGATGAACACCGCGGCGGCGAACGCGACGGGGAACCCGACCACAACCGCGATCGCCGAGGTCTCGAGGGTTCCGAGGATCAGCGGCCACGCGCCGTAGCTCGCCCCGAGTGGATGGAGGACGCCCCCGCTGCGGACCGGCGGGGAGTAGAAGCTGCCCGAGCTCCACGACGTGCCGCTGAGGAAGTGCCAGCCGTTGAAACGGATCGCGGGCAGTGCCTCGAAAAGGAGGATGACGAGCATCGCGATGAGCGCCCCGAGTGGGACGACCGCGGTCACGGCCGAGCCGATCCGCAGGAGGCGCTGGAGGACCCTGCCGAGGTCACGGCGCACGGCGAGCTGGCGTGGCGCCGGGACCTTGAACCCGGGTGCGTCCGTCTCTTTCGTACTCATGGCTCCCTGCGGCCCGCGGCCGCCTCGTCGTGTCGACGCGCCGGCGCCGGCCAGAGTGCGATCGCTCGCAGCACCGGCCGGCGGCGGCATCCCGGCGCCCGGCAGGTCCCGGGCGTCGGCGTCAGCCGATCTTGTTCAACAGGTTGATCGCGATCTGCATCGCGCCCGGGGCGAGCGGGTGGAAGTAGAACTTCGCAAGGTTCTTGGCCGTCGAGCCGTGCCGCGGATCCATGCCCCAGGCCAGGAAGGCCTTGATCGCGTTGGCCGTCGAGGAGCTCGGCTGCTTGGTGTTGATGATCGCGTACTCGAAGTTCACGATCGGGTACCCGTACTTCACGGACTTGGAGTTGATGAGCGAGATCGCACCGCTCGCCGGGATCTTGCGGTAGCTCGCGACCTCGGACTCGATGTTGCCCGGCGTCGGGAGCACGTAGTTGCCCGACCCGTTGAGCAGCGCCGCGTCGCCGAGGCCGAACTTCAGCGCCTGGCGCAGCCAGCTGATGCCGATGTAGGCGATGCAGCCCGGCGTCTGCTTGCAGGCGAACACCATCGCGCCGTTGCCGTGCTCGGCGAGGGCGTTGGGCACGCTCGGCCAGGTCACCGACGTGTTCGGGCCACCGTGGCTCGGCACCCAGCTGTTCGGGTCCTGGAAGGCGAGGTACGAGGTGAACATGAAGGTGTCACCGCTGCCGTCCGCGCGGTGGATCGGCACGACCGAGGTGCTCGGCAGCTTCACCCCGGGGTTCAGCGCCGCGATGGCCGAGTCGTTCCACTTGGTGATCGTGCCGTCGAACATGTCGTTGATCACCTGCGCGCTGAGGTGCAGGTGGGTCTTGCCCGCGAGACCCGGCAGGTTGTAGTCGATCTGCTGTGCGGAGACGGCGAGGGGGATGTTGAGCATGTTGGAGGGCGCCGAGGCCGGGAGGTAGGCGTCGGACGCGCCGATCTGCACCGTGCCGCTCAGGGCGTCCGCGATCCCTGTACCCGAGCCGGTGCCGGCGGTCGTCACCTTCGAGGCGTGGTACTGGGTCGCCCACTCGCTGATCACTGGGTAGAGCAGCGTCGAGCCCGTCTCGAGCAGCGACACGCCCGAGCCGGCGCCCTTCTCGAGCTTGTCGAGCCGTGGGTAGAGCGCGGCGTAGGAGTCCTTGCCGGCCGGCTTCTTGGCGGCGGCGGCGGCGCCCGCGGTCGCGGCGATCGAGAGTGATCCGGCCAGCGCCGCGAGGGCGAGGCGCCCGGCGGCGCGCCGGCGCGTGCCCGGCGCCGTGGTGGTGCGGGGTGCGTGCATTACCTTGTCGCTCCTTTCGGTCCCCGCGAGGCGGGGGTCTTCGGTGTGGGGCAGTTGCGGAGCCGGCAGCGTCCGTCCGTCACGGACGCCACCGGTGGTGCGTGGTGACCGTCGCTCCTCAGCGGGAGGTGATGGCCGTCTCCCCGTGGAGGTAGCGGGCGGTCTCCGGTCGGGACGGGTGCTCGAAGAGCTGGGAGGTCGGACCGGTCTCGACGAGGCGCCCCTCGTAGAAGAACATCGTGTAGTCAGAAAGCCGGCGTGCCTGGGCGAGGTTGTGGGTGACGATGATCACCGTCAGGCCGTTCGCGACGCTGCGCACGAGCTCCTCGACGGCCTCGGTCGAGCGCGGGTCGAGCGACGAGGTCGGCTCATCGAGAAGGAGCACCTCGGGCTCCACCGCAAGGGCCCGGGCGAGGCAGAGCAGCTGCTGCTGGCCCCCCGAGAGGCGGAAGGGCGAGTCGTGCAGGCGGTCCGAGACGGCGCTCCACAGCCCCACCTGGGCGAGGTGGGTCTCCGCGACGTCGCGCAGCTGGCGGCGGGGCACCATGCGGTGCGCCTTGACGCCGGCGACGACGTTGTCCTCGATCGACATCGGGAAGGGGTTCGGACGCTGGAACACCATCCCGACCCGCCGCCGCAGCACGAGCGGATCGACGTCGCGCCCGTAGATGTCGCGCCCGTCGAGGCGCACCGACCCCTGGTGCCAAAAGCCGCGCACCTTGTCGTTCATGCGGTTGAGCGAGCGGAGGAAGGTCGTCTTGCCCGAGCCCGACGGGCCGACGAGCGCGGTGATCGAGCCCCGGGGGACCTCCACGGTGATGTGGCGCATCACCGTCAGCTCCCCGAAGCCGAGCGAGAGGTCGTCCACCGCCATCACCGCCGTGGCGGCAGTTGTGCTGCTGCCCGAACGGCCCGTGTCGGCCGCGGGAGTGCGGGGTCCCTCGGTCACGCTCGCAACCTAACCAGCACACCTGAACTGGCTCCGAACGCCAGGTGACACGGAGGTGACCGAGGGATGAAAACCTCGCCCGGATGCGCCTCAGCCGCTCTCGGCGGCGAGGCGGCGCAGATGTCTGTCCTGGTAGAAGGGCCGAAGCCGCAGATGGAGCGGGGGGAGGTGGCCGTAGACGAGGACCGCCTCCCCCGGCGGGAGGCGCCGCAGCGCGTCCCCGGGTGCGACGCGGCGCACCTGCATGGACTCCGCGCGCGACCATGACCCGGCGGCGTCCACGCTGTGGGTGGTGGCCTTGTGCTCCTCCTCCCCGATCAGCGCGCTCACGCGCTCGAGGGTCGCCGGGTCGCTGACGCCCGAGCAGAGGACCTTGGCCCGGTGGTTGTTGACGACCGTCCCGGCCCGGGCGCCGTAGCGCGCTTCGACCTGGGCGAGGTCCTGCCAGACGGTCACGAGCTGCACGCCATGCGCGGCGGCGGTTGCCGCGAGGCCGTCGAGCCCGCCGAAGGGGGCGACGTTCGCCGCCTCGTCGAGGACGAGGAGCAGCGGCGGGTCAAGCGCCGCCTTCCGGCTCGCCGCGCGCGTGACGGCCGCGTCGACAAATCCGCGCAGCAGCGCGACGAAGATCGGCTGGAGGCGCTCCTGCTCGTGCGCCGGCGCGAGGAGGTAGCAGGTGTCCTCCCGCCCCGCCGCGACGAACGCGCCGGGGTCGATCTCCGACGAGGCCGCGGACCGGGCGACGACCGGGTCCGCGTAGGCGGCGAGCACCGTCTCGAGCGTGGCGTAGACCGAGGACCTCTGGCGGTCGTCGCGTCCGATGCTCGCCAGGAACGACCGGAGCGCCTCGGTCTCGCCGGCGCCCTCGAGTGCCGCGACGACCTCCTCAACGTCCTCGGTGTCGACCCAGCGCACGACATCGGCCATCGAGGCGCCCGTCGACGCAGCGGCGAGCAGCAGGGGCGCGAGCAGCTTCTCGGCGAGCGCGTACCAGAACGCCCCGTCCTCGAGCCCGGTTCCGACGCGCGCGACCGAACAGAGCGCCGCGGCGACACGGCGCGCACCGAGCCAGGCACGAGCCTCGGCGAGGGGCGACCACCCCGACGCCTCTTGCGCGCTGACGCCGGCGGGGTCGAACACCTGCACCGTGCCCCGACGCCGGCGCGCGGCGAGTGTCGCGTCGAGCAGGTCGCCCTTGACGCTGGTGGCGACGACCGGCCCCCGCCACTCAAGGATCGCGGGGACGACGAGCCCGGAGGTCTTTCCCGATTGCGTCGGCCCCATGACAAGGAGCGAGTGGCCCGGCTCGGTCGCGACCAAACGGCCCGCGCTGCGCCCGAGCACGACGCGGCCGGGCGCGGCTCCACCCACGACGAGGGGGGCGGCGTCGCGGGCCGTGCCCCACCCCCCGCCCGAGTGACCACCCGAGCGGGCGCGGCCGACGCCTGAGGAGCCGCGCGCGAGGCGCCGCCAGGCGAGCGCCGCGACCGCCCCGGCCGCGCCGAGGAGGACGAGGGCCGCGACGTACCAGCCCGCCCCCTGGGCGAGCGCCGGGGGCAGCCCCTCCGCTCGGTGCGCGACACCGAGGCCGCGCAACACAAGCCCGGGCGCGGCGACCGGGCGGACGGCGTGCCATCCCCGCCCGGCGAGCAGGGCGGCGAGGCCGACGACGAGCCAGCCGAACCCACAGACGCCCCCGAGCGCGGCCAGCACGAGCGCCGCGAGCACGTCACCGGTCTCCTTGCGCCCGCGCCCTATGGGGTGACCCGGGCTCACGAGCCGCCGGCCGTCGGGGAGGCGCCGGGCGCGCCGCGCCGGCGCGCTCGCCGCGCGCCGAAAGATGCGACACTTAGCGACGCGCCTTGAGTGAGGGCGTGCACGCCGCGAGACGGGGCGGGTCCCCCATCGTCGGCGACCCGGGCGCCGTGCGGTGCCGAAGCCCGGTCACGGATCAAAGGAGCAAACGAGCGATGCGCGTACTGGTACTCGGGGGCGACGGATTCTGCGGATGGCCGACCTCGCTGCACCTGTCCGACAAGGGCCATGAGGTCGTGATCGTCGACAACCTCTCCCGCCGCAACATCGACAACGAGCTCGAGGTCACCTCGCTCACCCCGATTGCCCCGATGGGGGCGCGCCTCAAGGCCTGGGCGGAGGTCTCGGGCAAGCAGATCGTCTTCCAGGGCTTCGACGTGGCCGAGAACTACCACCGCCTCCTCTCGCTCATCGCCGAGTGGAAGCCCGAGGTGGTCGTGCACTTCGCGGAGCAGCGCGCGGCGCCCTACTCGATGAAGAGCTCCTGGCACAAGCGCTACACGGTCTCGAACAACCTCAACGCCACCAACAACCTCCTGGCCGCGATCGTCGAGTCCGGCCTCGACGTCGCGGTCGTCCACCTCGGCACGATGGGCGTCTACGGCTACGGCACCGCCGGAATGAAGATCCCCGAGGGCTACCTGCGCGTGAAGCTCGAGACCGACGACGGCCGCGTCATCGAGCAGGAGATCCTGTACCCGCCGAACCCGGGCTCGATCTACCACCTGACCAAGACCCAAGACCAGCTGCTCTTCGCGTACTACGCGAAGAACGACAAGCTCCGGATCACCGACCTGCACCAGGGCATCGTCTGGGGGACGCAGACCGCGCAGACCAAGCTCGACGAGCGGCTCATCAACCGCTTCGACTACGACGGCGACTACGGCACGGTGCTCAACCGCTTTCTCATGCAGGCGGCGGTCGACTACCCCCTCACCGTGCACGGCACCGGCGGCCAGACGCGTGCCTTCATCAACATCCAGGACACGGTGCGCTGCATCGAGCTCGCGATCTCGACGCCGCCCGAGCGTGGCGAGCGCGTCCGGATCCTCAACCAGATGACCGAGACGCACCGCGTCCGGGACCTCGCGGCGCTGGTCTCCAAGCTCACCGGTGCGCCGATCGACTACGTCGAGAACCCGCGCAACGAGGACGCCGAGAACGAGCTCTACGTCGAGAATCGCCAGCTGCTCGGCCTCGGACTCGACCCGATCACCCTCGAGGAGGGGCTGTTGCAGGAGGTGACCGAGATCGCCCACAAGTACGCCTACCGCTGCGACCTCGACAAGATCCCCTGCCGCTCCCTCTGGCGCCAGAACCCGACGCGCTGAGGGCCGCTCCCGGCGGCCCCGAGCGCTCCGGGCCGTCGGCCGCCGCCCGGGCGCGGCGGTGACGCTCACCGCAGCGCGGCGCCCGCCCGGAGCGCCGCGTCAGTGTCGACGAGGCGGCGCTCGTCGGGACTGAGCCGGTGGGCGACGAGATGCGCGCTCCCCCCGACGCGCCACAGCGCGACGCCCCGGGGCAGGCGCGTGAGCAGCTCGGCTTCGCCCGCGCCGAGGCCGAGGACCGCCGCCGCGGCGGCGGCCTCGCCCGCCGCTTGTCCGTAGCAGACGAGCGTCTCGGAGTCCGCGACCAGGCCCTCCGCCACCTTGGCGGCGACGCTTCCGACCGCCCCCGCCGCCGCGAGGTCCGAGACGCGGTGGACGACGGCGAGGTTCGCGACCCCGTTCGCCCGGGCGAGCTTCCAGGACGACTGGAGGAACCGTGCGACCCCGAGGTCGTCGAGGACCGCCCACGCCTCGTCGACCACGAAAAGGCTCTGGTGGCCGTGCGCGGCGGCTGTCCGCCACCCCGGCTCGAGCGCCGCGACGGCGCAGGCGACGAGGGCCGCAAGCGCCCGCGAGCGGAACAGCGCCGAGAGGTCCAGAACGACGACGGGCGCGTCGAGGCGGCGTGAGACACCGGTGTCGGTGGTGGCGTCGAACATGCCGCCGAGCTCGCCGTGGACGAGCCGTCGCAGCCCGAGCGCGAGAGCGCGGGTCTCCTCGCGCAGAGCGCCCGCGCTGATCCCGAGCACGGCGGCCCCCGCCGGCTCGGGGTCGAGGAGCGCGGCGACGACGCCGGGCAGGCTCGGGACGCGCTGCGCGCCCGCGCTCGCGAGTGCGCCTTCGAGGGCGGCGTGCTCGAGGGGCGAGAGCGAGCGCTCCAGCCCGGTCATCGCGAGCGCGGCGAGCAACGCGAGGCGCCGCGCGACGGTGTCGGTTCCGGTGCCGAGCGCGAGCGGGTTGAGGCGCACACCGCCACCGGGACGCAGCGCGACGGGTCGGGTGCCGAGCGCCTCGGCGAAGGGGCCGTACTCGCCTTTCGGGTCCAGCACGACGACGCGCCGCCCCTTCAGTGCGTGCCGGTAGCAGTAGGTCTTGACCAGGGCGGACTTTCCCCGCCCGATCTGGCCGAGCACGAGGAGGTTCGGGTTGGTCACGACCCCGGCGGCGTAGAGCGCGAACGGGTCGTGGACAAAGGCGCCGCCGTGCAGGTCCCGCCCGATGAGCACGCCGGGCTCGATCAGCGGCCGCGTGGCGACGAAGGGGAACGCCGCACCGAGCTGTGCCGTGGTCGCCTCGTGGGCCGGGAGCCTCACGACAGACCTCTCCCGAGCGGGAGGCACGCGCGCAGCCCCTCGTCGTGGGCGCCGTCGAGGCGCGCGAGCGTGAGATGGCTCAACGCCGCGGCCTGCTCGACGCGCCGGCAGGCCGCCGCGAGCTCGGCGCGGCCGGCCGCGTGCACCGTCACGTAGCCCGAGAAGCGGTAGCCGGCGTGCCCGGCGGCGAGCTCGGCGGCGCGCCGGGCGACCGCCTCCTCCTCACGGCGGGCCCGCGCCGTCAGCGCGAAACCGTGCCTTTCCCGGAGGGCGGCGTCGGCGGCCTTGGCCGTGCGCGCGTGCTCGGCCCGGCGCGCCGCCCGGGTCGGGGGGACCGGCGCCATGACCAGCGAGACGCTGCGCCGATCCTCGGCCGCGAGGAGCAGCGGCAGGAGAAAGTCACCACCGACGGCCTGGCGCGGCCACTCGGCCACCCAGTATGCGGCGTGCACGAGCGCGCCGGCTTCGACCGATGTCCAGCGGCGGCGACCCGCGCGGGGAAAGGGGGGTCCGACGCCGAAGAGCGCGGAGGGCAGCCGCTCGCCGACGGCGCGCAGCGCCGCGGCGAGCTCGGCCGGACCGAGCAGACGCCCCTCGGGCAGCCCGGAGCGCTGAAGGCGGTGGAGCAGACTGCGGACCTCGGTGTCGAGCGCGGCGCGTGCGGTGGCGTCCAGGCCACGGCGCGGGGTGCGGACGGTCGCCACGAGCAGGAGCTCATGGCTGAGGGCGTGGCGCTCGGCACGCAGCAACGCACGGTAGGGCGCCGCTCGGTCGCCGTCGGGAGGCAGGCGGTCGGGCAAACAGCGCATCGGGAGCGTGCGCTCGACCCACTGGAGGCGGTGCAGGGTCGCCGTCTCCCGGGCGAGGGAGGAGAGCAGATCCGCCCAGGCGGCGATCCGCCGGAGCCGCTCGTCGGGCTCCAGCAGGGCAAAGGTCGCACCTCCGACTGCGATCGCCGCGCTCGCCGTTGCACGCGCCCGGTCGACGATGACCCCGAGGACGCGACCACCGCTGTCGAGCGTGGCGGTCTCGAGCCCCGCGAACAACGCCGCGTGCGCTCCTCGCGCCCGGGCGGCGAGATGCCGCAGCGCGAGCGGGAGCCACTGGTCGAGCGTGCGCCCGGCGACCGGCCAGAAGCCCAGCCCGGCGGCGAGCACGACCACGCCGAGGGCGCCGGCAAGACCCGCCCTCCCACCGCCGCGCACCAAGACGACGGCAGCACTGAGCGCCGCGGCAACCAGCAGCACCTGGCCGGTGCGCACGCCGGCCACGAGCCCGCGCCGGTCGCGCGGGCCGAAGACGAACGGCGCGGGGACTCCCTCACTCACCGGAGGACTCCCGCGCCGCACGCTCCTCCGCCGCCATCTGTGCCACCGCCGCCCGCAGCTCGCGGGTGCCCACGCGCTGGGGCTCCGCCATCGCCACGACGTCTTCGCCGGCGCCGCCGTCCGAGAGATGGCCGGCCCCCTGCAGGGAGCGGCCGGCAACGCCCCCCACCGCGCGCCGTCCGAGACCCTCGAGGTGCCCGATGGCGCCGGCATCGACAAGCGGGACAAGGCGCAGCACCGCGAAGGGGGCCCACACGGCGAGCAGCAGGAACGCCAGCCCCCAGCCGATGGCCGAGAGCCCGGTGCCCTGCACGGCGGTCGACGCCGCGAGCACGAGGACGCCGACGATGACGAGCTTGGCGACGATGAGCGCGACGAGCGTCTCGGCGAGACGGCGCGCCCACTGCGCGGTTGGGCTCCACACCAGACCCGAAAGGGCGAGGGGAAGGAAGAGCGCCGCGACCTGGATCGCCGCGGAGCGCACGACGAGCTCGACCCACAGCACCAGGGAGACGACCATCGTCAAGAGCGCGAGCACCACCTCCGCGAACCCCGGCCCGGGAGCCCTGGCCGCCGATCCCGTCAGCGCCCCGGCGAGACCCGAGACGAGCGCGCGCAGCGAGGGGCCGCCGTGCGCGACCAACGCGTTGCACAGCTCGTCGGTCACCCCGCAGAGCGCGCCGACGAGCTGCGCGCCCGCCGCGCCGAGGACCAGCGCAACCGGCAGCTTGACAAGCGCGGTCCGCACCAGCAGCCCAAGGTCCTGGCGGACGACGGCATGGACGACTGCCAGCAGGAGAAGCGGGAGCGCGACCGCCGCGCCGAGCACGACGACCTCGTGGAAGGAGGCGAGGAAGCCCGGCCCGAACTGCGGCGTCGAGACGGCCGCGAGGGAGCCGCCGAGCAGCGAGACGAAGTGGGCCGTCCCCTCCACGATCCAGGTCGTGAAGACCGAGAGGAGGCCCCGCGCGAGCGCGCCGATCGGGAGGAACGAGAGGAGCGACGCGGGGGGTCGGAACGGAGCCGTCGGAGGAACCAGCAGGACCGGGCTCATCGCGTCGCTGCCCTCTTGATGGTGGGACGCGTCGCGCTCACCCGACGCGCTGCCCGGCCGAGAAGAAGAAGCTGAGCAGCGTCGGTGCCGCACCGATGAGCAGAGCCGCCGCGGCGGAGACCAGGACCGCGCGCCGGCCGGTCGTCGCGTGCTGGTAGTTGTTCGTGTGGGCACCAAGTGCCCAGGTCGCCGCGCCGATCACGAGCCCGGCGAGCGCGGCGAGCAGCGCCCACCACCCGAGCCCGTTGACGAGCGACTGGAGGACACTGCCGCCGGGAAGCCCGGTGGCGGACGGGTCGAGCGAGATAACCCCGGCGAGAATTCGTGCGCCGGGGGTTGCGGAGAACGGGGGCATGTCAGCCTCTCCTTGGGTGAGCGGCCGCGCGGGAGCGACCGCGACTACGGGATGGACGCCGCCGCACCGGGGCGGAGCGGGAACGCCGAGAGGCCCGCCGGGAGCGGCGAGGAGAGGGGACGGCGACCGCGGCCGCTGCATCCCGAGCCGGCGGCGGTGCCGCCGAGAGCCGCAGATTAGCGGACGCCGGAGGCGGACTCAAGGGTGCGGCGCAGCGAGCGAACCGCTCGCGGTGGAGCTGTCATGCTGGAGGCCATGCCGATGGAGGCGCGCGCGTCGCGGTGACTGCTGCCCTTCGCGCGGGCGCGCCCGAGATCGCGATCGCTGCCGCGGTCGTCGTGGTCCTGCTCGCGGTCGCCTACGCGCTCGGCGGCCGCAGCGACCTGAAGACGGTGCGCCAGCGGGTGCTCGCACTCGCGGCGCGCCTCGGGGCCGACAGCAGCGAACCCGAGCCGCGCCGGCTCGAGGAGGCACTTCTCCAGCTCGAGCGCACGACCGATCGCGCCGCCGAGGCCGTCGCCGAGTCCAGCGCGGAGGCGATCCGCCTCCGACGCGCGCTCGACGCCCTGCCCCAGGCCGTCATCGTCTGCGACGAGCGAGGCGAGCCGGTCTTCCGCAACGCCCGCGCCCTCGCGCTCATGGGCAACCGCCACGGGGACGCGCTCGCGACCCAGGCGGTCGACGAGCTGCTCGCCAGCACGGCACCGGGAGCGTCCGAGGAGCGGACGCTCGAGCTCTACGGCCCGCCGCGGCGCACCCTGCAGGTGCGCAGCGAGAGCCTCGACAACGGTCAGCGCGCGCTCGGGGTCATCGCGGTGATCGAGGACGTCTCGGACCGCCGGCGGCTCGAGGAGATGCGCCGCGACTTCGTGGCGAATGTGAGCCACGAGCTGAAGACACCGATGGGCGCGATCGGTCTCCTCGCCGAGACGCTGCTGTCCGAGACCGAGCCCGAGGTGGCGCGCCGGCTGGCCGAACGGATCCACACCGAGGCGTTTCGGATCTCGCGGATCATCGACGACCTTCTCGACCTGTCGCGCATCGAGAGCGAGGCGTCGCCACCTCGCGAGCCCGTGCTCGTCAATCTCGTCATGGCGGAGGCCGCCGAACGGGTGCGCGCGGCCGCCGACCAGCGCGCCGTGGCCGTGGTGCTCGAGGAGCCCTCACCCCCCGTCGCCGTCCTCGGCGACCGGCGCCAGCTCACCTCGGCCGTCTACAACCTGCTGGAGAATGCCGTGAAGTTCTCCTACGAGGGCGGCGCCGTCGAATGCCGCGGGACCGTCGAGGGCGACGACGTCCTGATCTCGGTGAGCGACAAAGGCATCGGCATCCCCGCTCGCGATCTCGAGCGCATCTTCGAGCGCTTCTACCGCGTCGACCACGGCCGCAGCCGCTCGACGGGCGGCACCGGGCTCGGTCTCGCGATCGTCCGCCACGTCGCCCACAACCACCACGGCTCGATCCGCGTGGTGTCCCGGGAGGGTGAGGGCGCAAGCTTCACCCTCCAGCTCCCCCTCCAGGGTCGGGGGGACGGCTGAGGATGACGGCGAGCGACGCCACGGGCCCCGGCGGCGGGATCGCCGTCCTGCTCGCGGAGGACGAGGAGTCCTTCGTCGACGCGCTCGTCGTCGGGCTCGGCCGGGAGGGGTTCGTCGTCACCGTCGCCCGCGACGGGATCGAGGCACTCGAGCGCTTCGACGCCACCCCGTTTGACCTCGTCCTGCTCGACGTCATGCTGCCGAAGATGTCGGGGTTGGACGTCTGCCGGACGATCCGCACCCGCTCGAACGTCCCGATCATCATGGTGACCGCCCGGTCGACCGAGATCGACACCGTCGTCGGACTCGAGGTCGGCGCCGACGACTACGTCTCCAAGCCCTACCGCATGCGCGAGCTCGTCTCGCGCATGCGCGCCGTGCTGCGGCGCGTCCCCCGGGACCCAGGCCACACCGGCGAGGTGCCCCGGGTCACGCCCGGGAGCGCCCCGGTCCTGGCGGCGGTGCCCGACACCGTGGTGACGGTCGGCGACGTCCGCCTCGACCCCGAGCGCCACGAGTGCACCGTGCGGGGCCGGGAGGTGCCCCTCCCACTCAAGGAGTTCGAGTTGCTCCACCAGCTCCTGTTGAACGCGGGGCGCGTCATGACCCGCGACAGCCTGATCGACCGGGTCTGGGGCAGCGACTACGTCGGCGACACCAAGACGCTCGACGTCCACATCAAGCGGCTGCGCGGCAGGATCGAGGAGGACCCCTCCCGTCCCCAGCTGATCACGACCATCCGCGGGCTCGGGTACCGCTTCGAAACACCGAGGGGCCGCTGAGTGGAGCCGATCGCGGTCCAGGACCTCGTCGTGCGGCGCTCCGGGCGCGTCGTGGTTGACGGGGTCTCCTTCACCGCCGAGGCCGGCGAGGTGCTCGCCCTCCTCGGGCCGAACGGGGCGGGCAAGACGACGACGGTCGAGACCCTCGAGGGCTACCTCCACCCGGAGTCTGGAAGCGTCCGGGTGCTCGGATGCGACCCCCGCGAACGGCGCGAGGAGATGACCACGCGCATCGGCGTCGTCCTGCAGGAGGGCGGCCTCTATCCCCAGATGAGCCCGCTGCGCCTGCTCCGGCTCTTTGCCTCCTACTACCCCGACCCGGCCGACCCCGCCGAGCTCGTCGGGCTCGTCGGGCTGAGCGACGTCGCCGGCGTCGCCGCCAAGCGGCTGTCGGGCGGCCAGCGCCGGCGCCTCGCGCTGGCCGCGGCGCTCGTCGGCCAGCCCGAGGTCCTCTTCCTCGACGAGCCGACCGCCGGGGTCGACCCGGAGGGACGCCTCGCGATCCGGGCGGTGATCGACCGCCTCCGGCACGAGGGTGTCTGCATCCTGCTCACGACCCACGAGCTCGAGGAGGCCGAGCGGCTCGCCGACCACCTCGTGCTGCTGCGCGCCGGGCGCGTCGGCGCGGCGGGCCGTCCCGCCGACCTCCTCGCCGACGCGCAGGAGATCCGCTTCTCGGCGACGCCCGGCCTCGATCTCGTCGCGCTCGGCGCTCACTTCGGCACCGAGGCTCGCGAACTGCGGCCCGGCGAGTACGCACTCGCGCGCCGGCCCGACGGTGCCACGCTCGCGGCCCTGACGGCCTGGCTCGCCGCGCGCCACATCCCCCTTGCCGAGCTGCGCGCCGCCAAGCGCCTCGAGGACGTCTTCCTCGAGCTGCTCGAAGACGACCCTGTCGCGCCGCGCCCCGAACCGCCGCGGCGCGCCCCGAGACGACGATGACGCGGAGAGGGCTCGGCCACCAGATGGTCGAGGAGGTGCGCATGACGCTCGAGCAGGGAGAGCGCCTGCTGCTCACCTTTGTCATCCCCGTCCTCGGACTCGTCCTGTTCTCGACGACGCGCATCGTGATCACCAACACGGCCTCGCGGGTGGACTTCTTCGCCCCGAGCGCCCTCGCACTCGCCGTCATGTCGACCGCGATGGTGAATCTCGCGGTCGCCACAGGCTTCGAGCGCTCCTGGCGCGTCCTGAAGCGCCTCGGCGCGACGCCGCTGTCGCCCGGCGCGCTCCTTTCCGCCAAGGCCGGGGCGGTCCTCGCCGTCGAGATCGCCCAGTTCGCCGTCCTCTCGGCGATCGCCGCGGGTCTCGGCTGGCGCCCCCACGACGGCGTGGCCGCGGCTCTCGCCGCGATTGTGCTCGCGACGGTGGGCTTCGCCGGTGTCGGCTTTCTCCTGGCGGGGACGCTGCGCGCCGAGGCGACCCTGGCGGTCGCAAACGGGCTGTACGTCCTCCTGCTCGGGATCTCGGGAATGATGTTCCCCCTGGAGCGCCTCGGCGGCTTTTCCCCCGTGGCGCGCCTGCTCCCGGCGACCGCGCTCACCGACGCGCTGCACGGCGCGTTCGGGCCCGGCGGCGTTCCGGTCGAGGCGTGGGCCGTGCTGGCGGCCTGGGCGGTGGTCGCGCCCGCGCTCGCGGCGTGGCGCTTCCGCTTCGCCGGCGAGTGAAACGGCGGGGGGACGCGCGCGGGCGCACGCTCGTAGCATGGCGGGCAGTGCAGACACGCGCCCGCCCCTCCGACGGTCCCCGCGCGCCCGGCTGGCGGGGGCGCCTCGAGGTCTCCCCGAGCCAGCTGGACCGGATCGCGACGGCGCTCGTCGTGAGCTACGCGCTGCTGGTCGTGACCGGCGGCGCCGTCCGGCTCACCGGCTCGGGGCTCGGCTGCGCCGACTGGCCCAACTGCTCTCGCGGCGACCTCATCGCGAGTGCCTCGTTCCACCCCCTGGTCGAGTTCTCCAACCGCTGCGTCACGATCGCCGTGAGCGTCGTCTCGATCGTCGCCTTCCTGGCCGCGCTTCGCCGGAGCCCGAGACGGCGCGACCTCGTCCTCCTCGGCACAGGGGTGCTCGCCGGCCTCGCGGCCCAGGTCGTGCTCGGGGGCCTCGTCGTGCTCTTCAAGTTGAACCCCTACCTCGTCGCCCTGCACTTCGTGCTCACCCTCGCCGTCCTCGCGGTCGCCATCGCACTGCGCCACCGCAACCGCCACGGCTCGGGCCGGGCACAGGCACTGGTCCCCCGCGAGCTCATCTGGCTCGGACGAGTCCAGCTCGGCGCGCTGAGCGTGCTCGTGCTCGCCGGGACCATGGTGACCGGCGCGGGGCCGCACGCGGGGGGTCCCGGCGCGAAACGCATCGGCGTCTCCTTCCGCGACATCGCCGAGCTGCATGCCGACCTCGCGCTCTTCCTCATCGGGATGAGCCTCGCCACCTTGTTCGCGCTGCATCTCGGCCGGGCGCCCGCCGCGGTCCAGCGCCGGGCGCGGTTCTTCCTCGAGATGCTCGCCGTCCAGGGCCTCCTCGGATACAGCCAGTACTTCCTCCACGACGCCGCAGGCATCGTCGAGCTGCACCTCACCGGCGTGACGCTGCTGTGGTGCGTGATGGTCGCCCACTACCTCGCGCTCTACGCACACCCGGTCGAGAAGCGGGCGACCCCCCTGGCACCGGCGCCGGCCCCGAGCGCGGCCGCCCTCGGGGCGGCTGGCACGCGGTGAGCAGCACCGCGGCGCGCCACGGCGTCGCCGACCCGGGAACCGAGCAGCGCAGCGCGCCCGAGGAGACCGAGGACTCGGCGGTCCGCACCGAGCGGCCCTGGAACGTCGTCGTGTGGAACGACCCGGTCAATCTGATGAGCTACGTCACCTACGTCTTCCAGAAGCTCTTCGGCTACTCGCGCGCCAAGGCGACCAAGCTGATGCTCGACGTGCACACCAGGGGGCGGGCCGTGGTGACGAGCGGACCGCGTGAGCGCGCCGAGCTCGACGTCATGCGCCTGCACCGCCACGGACTCTGGGCGACGATGGAGCGTCCCGGGTGAGCCTGTGGCGTCGCCGATTGCGCTCGGCAGGTGACGGCAGCTTCGAGGTCCGCCTGCCCCGCGACGAGCGTGCCCTGCTCGGCCGGCTGCCGGCCGAGCTCGACGAGCTGCTCGGCCGGCTCGCCGAGACGTCAAGTCCCGTCCCCGAGGCGCTCCGGCGCCTCTTTCCCGTCGCCTACCCGACCGACCCCGTGGCGGAGGAGAACTTCGCGCAGATCGCGCGCGGCGAGGTCCTGCGCGCCCATCGCGAGGCACTGGGGGTCCTGGCCGAGACCGCCTCGGCGACCCGGCTCACCAGCGAGCAGCTCGCAGGCTGGCTCGCGGCCCTCAACGAGCTGCGCCTCGTGCTCGGCACCGCACTCGGGGTCAGCGAGGAGTCCGTCCCCCCGGCACCGGCCGACCCGAGCTTTGGCCAGTGGGCGCTCTACGGCTATCTCTCCCTGCTCGTCGAGGATGTCGTCGCGGCGCTGTCGGGCCAGCTCCCCCCTCCCGTCCCGGGCGCGGACGAGGCGGTGCCCGAGGACTCCTGGGGGGAGCCTCCCGGGGGGCTGCGCTGGGATGGCACGCCCGTGCCCAAAGGGCCATGACCCTGCCCCCGATGCAGACACCCCGCCTGCTCCTGCTCATGGGCTCAGGCGAGCTCACCCCCACCATGGCCAAGGTGCACCGTCGCGTCATCGAGCGCCTCGGCGGCGCACCCCTCGCCTGTGCCTTCCTCGACACCCCATTCGCGTTCCAGGAGAACGCGGCAGAGCTCGCCGAGCGCGCCGTGACCTACTTCCGCGAACGTCTCTCCAGCCCCCTCGAGGTCGTCCGGCTCGATGCCGGCCCAGGGGACAGCGACGAGCTCGCCGCGGACCGCGTCGTCGCGGCGCTGCGCGGCGCCCGCTACGTCTTCGCCGGTCCGGGCAGCCCGAGCTACGCGCTCAAGCGCTGGCAACAGAGCGCGGTGCCCGCGCTGCTCGCCGACAAGCTCGCGAACGGCGGCGCGCTGGGGTTCGCGAGCGCAGCCGCGCTCACCCTCGGCGCGTTCACCGTCCCGGTCTACGAGATCTACAAGGTGGGCCAGACTCCGCACTGGCTCGCGGGCCTCGACGTGCTCGGCGTACTCGGCTGGCGTGCGGCCGTCGTCCCCCACTACGACAACGCCGAAGGCGGCACACACGACACGCGCTTTTGCTACCTCGGCGAGAGGCGGCTGCGCGTGCTCGAGGCCGAGCTGCCCGATGACGCCTTCGTCCTCGGGGTCGACGAGCACACCGCACTGGTGTGCGACCGTGAGACCGGCAGCGTCACGGTCAGTGGACGCGGACAGGTCACGCTGCGGCGCAGGGGAGCGTCCCTCGTCCTCGAGAACGGCTCGACCCATGAGATCGACGAGATCGCCGGTCGCGCCCTCGAACTCGGCGCCACCCGACCGGCAAAGCGCCCGCTCCCGCAGAGAACCGCCTACGGGGACAACGTCCCGACGACACCGGACCTCGTCGCCGCGGAGAGGGAGCTGTCTCTCGCCCTCGAAGCTGGCGAGGCGCGCCGGGCCGTCGCCGCGCTCTTGCGACTCGAGGACGTTGCGGGCCGTGACGGCGCCGGCGGTCTCGCGCGCGGCGCGTTGCGCGCGGCGCTCGTCGGACTCGAAGGGCCGCTCGGGCGCGGCCTCGCGGACGACGCGGAGACGATCGGGGCGTTCGTCTCGCTGCTGCTCGAGCTGCGTGCGCGCGTGCGCGCGGAGCGCCGCTTCGAGCTCGCCGACGAGATCCGCGACCGCCTGGGCGCGCTCGGCGTCGAGGTCCGCGACGCTCCCGAAGGGTCGACCTGGCTGCTCAGCGGCTCCGCTGGAGCAGAGGCCGAGTAGTCTGCCTCGCGCCGGTGCCGAAGGCACCGCGCTGGCCCCCATCGTCCAGCGGCCCAGGACATCGCCCTTTCAAGGCGGAAACACGGGTTCGAATCCCGTTGGGGGTGCGGTCCCTTCGCTCGACCGAGGGCGCGTGCGACCGATGGACAAGCGGCTCTCGCGCCCCGCGTGAGGTGCGCGCGGGCGCGGTGGTGAAGGTCGCGGCTGGTGGTCGCGCTCGCCGAGGTGCCGCGAGCGCCTGGGCGATCGCCCGACCGCGGTCTTCTTGACGGCTGCAACCCCGAGGGGACCGCCCGCTTTGACCGCGGGGAGCCGCTCGCCCCGCGCCGTGATGCTCGAGTGGGCGTCTTTCCGTCTTTCGGGGTGGCGTGGTCATCCCGCCCGTTCCGGCCGGCAGGCCGCTTGCGTCCCGCCCGGCTTCTCGACCCGGGGCGCGGCCTCTTGGGACGCCGCGCCCTCGAGGGGATCCGCAGGCTCGGGTGGCGCCGGCGCGACGGAGACCGGGAGCGGGTGGACCGGCCACGCCGTCGCCAGGGAGGGGGCGCCGCCTCGACCTCTCGGTCATCAGCACTCGTGTCGCGCTGACCTGCGGCGGGATGCCCACCGGCGCGCGCCCCGGACACCGGCGGGCCCGGCGGCTTGAAGCGCCCCTCGCAGGCCCGCCGGCCGCACACCGCCGGTGCGGTGGGTGGACAAGACTCCGTCCGTGGACGCGCCCATCGATCTCGCCACCGCCTTCGCGCGCCTCGACGAGCCCTGGTCGTCGCGGACGGTGGCCACGCTCAACGACTAGCTCC
>JAKABX010000102.1 GCA_021796545.1 Actinomycetes bacterium | reverse complement strand
TGATCCACTGGTCGAGGTCCTCGAAGAGGCTGATCACCTCGCCGAGGGCGAAGCAGTGCCCCCCGGGCCGGAGCAGCGGGCTCAAGTCGGCGATCATCTGGCGGAGCGACACCGGCGCCTGGCGACGGGTGAGCTGGCGCACCCGCTCCTTGAAGGCGCTCAGGGCACGGGGCCGGGGCCGAAGGCGCCTCCCTCTTGAAGCTGGAGAGCAGGGTCGAGCGCTGGCGCGGTCGTGGCTGGTCGGTCGGCTGGGTCCCGACCGGGCCATCGTGGTGGCATTTCTCAGCACACCGGCCCGGAACCCGCGGATGGCCGATAGGGTCACCCCGTTTCCAGCGCCCGCCCGTCGAACTGGGCATCCGGTTCGACTTCCACCTCCTCACTGGCGAGGCTGCCAGGCGTACGGCGCGAAGAAGGGCCGGCGGGGGGAGCCGGCCCTTCTTTCTCGACTCTGCAGCACGGAGGGGGGATTCCGTGTTCTCTGCGGTCGATGTTCAGTATGGAGACGCTGGAGGCATACGTCAAACAGCTGTTAGCGATAGCTTCAATCTCCACAAGAGATACCGGCGGTGCCGTTGGGCCGGTCACCCCGCCCGGCGCGCCGGTGCGTAGACGAGGGGGCGCAGCAGGCGCGATCGGCCGAGGCCCGCGGCCACCCGTGTGAGGCGAGCGCCGACCGCCCACCACCCGAGGACCGATACCACCGCGCCGAGCCCCAGGCCCGCGGCGACGTCCCCGGGGTAGTGCACGCCGACGTAGACGCGCGAGAAGCCGACGGCGAGCGCCACCAGCGCACCGGCGGCGGCGAGACGACGGGCGGCGCGCCCCGCGTAGCGGCCGACGAGGAAGAGGCCCGCGCTCGCCGCGCCGACCGCGACCGCGTGGTCCGAGGGTAGGGCGACGTCGTGGCTGCGCGCGACGAGCACCTGGACGTGGTGCAGCACGTCGTAGGGCCGCTTCTCCCCGATCGCCCGGCCGACCGGCTGGTTGACCGCGAGGGCGACGAGCGTGCCGAGCGCGGCCCACAGCGCCGCGGCGACGGCACGGGGGGCGTCGAAGGCCCGACGTGCCCCCCACCACGCGGCGACGAGCGCGGGCAGGAAGAGCGCGGCGCCGAGGTCGGTGAAGACGCGCGCGAACCCGTGCAGAAAGGTCGTGTGCAGCGCGAAGTCGTTGACGTCGAGAAACAGCGTCGTGTTCACACGGCCCACTCCCCCGGCCGCCGTCTCGGCGCCGGTGACCGCAACCTAGCAACGGCGCCGCTCCTAGCATTTTGCGTATGCCCCGACCGCCGCGCACCGCCCGGCGCGCCGGCGCGGCGGGCTCGAGACGGCGGTGCGCCGCGCCGCGGGGGGAGCGGCCGTGAGCGTCCAGGGGCTCGTGCACAGCGATGGCTACGCGGCCGTGTTCGTGCTCGTCATGCTCGAGAGCCTCGGCGTCCCCCTCCCCGGCGAGACGGTCCTCATCGCGGCGGGCACCTACGCCGGCAGCACGCACCGCCTCTCGGTCCTCCTCGTCTTCGCCGCCGCGGCAGCCGGCGCCGTCCTCGGCGACAACATCGGCTTTCTCGTCGGCCGCACCGGCGGCTACCGCCTGCTGCGCCGCTACGGGCCGAAACTGCACATCGACCAGGCAAAGATCAAGGTCGGCCGTCTCGTCTTCGACCGCCACGGCGGCAAGGTCGTCTTCTTCGGCCGCTTCGTCTCGGTGCTGCGCACCTACGCGGCGTTCCTCGCGGGCACGAACAAGCTCGCGTGGCGTCGCTTCCTCTTCTTCAACGCGGCGGGGGGCCTGGTGTGGTCCGCCGTCTACAGCTTCGCCTCCTACGCCGCGGGCCACGCGATCACCAGGGCGTCCCACGCCGTCGACATCGTCTTCGGCGCGCTCGCCGTGGTGGCCGTCGTCGCGGCGATCCTCGTCGTCCGCCGCAAGGCGTCCAAGCTCATCGACGAGGCGGAGGTCGCCTACCCCGGCCCGCTCCCCGAGCGCTGAGCCCGGGAAGACCCCGGGTCGCCGGACCCGCGTGCGTCCGCGACGCATCGTGTGCGGGGGCGCCCGGTGGCCGGTGCGCGCCTTCCCGCCTCCGGCGAGCACCACCACTCGGGGGCGCAGAGGTGGGCGGGCCCCGAGCGCGCCGCGCTTGTGCGGGTCGACGTCCGCAACGAGGGTGCCGGAGACGGTTGCCCCGTTGCCGTCAGGACGCCTGCGTCCGCGGTGCTGCTGCTCCGGTGCGCCGGCACACGAGGCCGGGCGCGTCCACGGCGTGGGGGAGGAGGGCCGCCGCTACCACGATCCCGACCCGCTCGGCGCCGGCCGCGTCGCGCCGGATCGCGGAGGCAACGCACGACCGGCTTCTCCGACGGCGGGAGCGGGGCCGAAAAGCGCAAGGTGGGGCGCGACGGCGCGGTCGTGCTCCCTCGGTGACGCTCGAACGCGCCCGGTGCGCCCTTGACGCCGCAGGCACCAAAAGCCCGGCCGGTGCCCTGCGGCGAGATGCCGAGCGACGCGCCGGTCGGGTCCGTCGCACGACCCCGGGCGCCGAGGTCGCAATGGCCCCGACCAAGACCGGCGCGCCCCTCTGGCGGCGCGCCGGTCCTGCCCGGCGTCGGCGCCCGCGAAGCAGGCCCACCGTTGTCGGTGGCCTTCATCCCCCCGGGGCCAGGGTTTTCCCGGGCGAGGGGCGACCTGGCGTGCAGGAAGCCGGGACCACCGCAAGCGCGCCGACCGGCACCGGTCGCACTCGCGGCGAACAGCCCACCGGAGAGCTGGCGCGCCCGTGCGACCCCAGAGATCCAAGGCCCCGCCCCCAGCGTGCCAACGGCGGAGACATCGCCGTGCCCGCTCTGTCCGGCACGCGCGCGCCGCACCGGTTGCGCCGAGATCCGGCGCCACGTGGGGTGCCGGGCGCTTCGCGGTGGGCGAGCCGGTCCGTCATCGGGGGCCCCGGCCGCCGGCGCGGCGGGCGACCACGACACCGCCATCGAGCGTCACGACCTCGTCGACGAGGCTCTCGGCGTCGGGATCGTGGCTGACGAGCAGGACCGCGCGCTCGCCGGCCGACTCGAGGATGCCCGCGAGCAGCGCGGGTGCGGAGGCTGGGTCGATGTGTGCCGTCGGCTCGTCGAGCAGGAGCACCGATCCGCCCGCCAGGAGGGTGCGCGCGACGCCGAGACGCTGGCGCTCGCCGGCGCTGACCGGGCGGCCGCCCGCTCCGATCAGGGTTTCGAGCCCCTCGTCGAGACCGGCGCGCCAACTGCGCAGTCCGGCGCGCTCGAGCGCCGTCTCGAGCTGCGCGTCGGTCGCCTCGGGCCGCGCGAGGCGCAGGTTGTCCCCGAGGCTCGCCGCGAAGAGGTAGGTGTCGTCGGCCAGCCAGCCGATGCGGTGGGCGAGACCCTCCCGCCGCATCGTGGAGACGTCGACGCCGCCGAGCGCCGCCTCCCCCGAGGACGTGGCGACAAAGTGGAGCAGCGCGTGGAGCACCGTCGTCTTTCCGGCGCCGCTCGCGCCCTGCAGGACCACGCGCCGTCCCGGCGGCGCCGAAAGCGAGACTTCCGAGAGCGCGCGCCGGCCGCCCAGGGTGACGCTGGCCCGCGTCAGCGTCGCCGAGAGAGGGCCCCGGGGGGGCTTGGCGTCGAGCGGCGGCTCGGGTGCGACCGGCGCGCTCTCGACAAGGCGCGCGAGGCGACCCGCGGCGTGCGCGCCGGCCGCCACGTCGCCGAACACGCCCACCAGGCCGCTCATCTGATCGAGGACCGCGAGCGCGGCGAAGGTCGCGGCGGCGAGCAGCACGCCGGGAAGCCGGGATCTGTCCTGCAGGCTGAGGCCGACGCCGACCAGCGCGAGCAGCCCGCCACCGGCGAGCAGGATCGCCGCGGCGCGCCCCGCCCCGACGGCGAGCGCGCGCCGCCAGGCGGCGGAGAGCGCGCGCCGGCGAACCTCGCCGAGGCGCTCGTCGAGCAGGTCCACCCGCCCGTACGCGACGAGCTCG
>JAKABX010000028.1 GCA_021796545.1 Actinomycetes bacterium | reverse complement strand
GCGCAACGCTCCTCCTCCGCGCGCTCACCGATCGCCGCGGCCGCGGCGCGCAGCGCCTCCAATGCGGCGAGAAAGCCCCGGTTTCCCGGGTGACGCCAGCGCACATAGCCCGTGCCGAGCCAGCCCGCGGCGCGGAGCTGGTCGAGGCCGCGGTGGTAGCCGGTCCGGGCGTAGGCGTAGGACTCGACGGGGTCGCGTGCCGCCTCGGCGAGATGCGCCCAGATGGCGCTGACGTCCGGGTGCGCGGCGGCGAGCACGCCGAGAGCCTCGCGGCGCCGAGGGGGCTCGAGCGCCACGGCCGCCTCGAGCCCGGCGATGAGGCAAGCGTCGAGGGGCGGAAGAACGACCTCCTCGCTCGTGCGATGCAGCGGCACCTCGGTCACGGAAGCGAGGCTAGCGGCGCGTCATTAGGCTCTGAGCCATGCTGGACAAGGCGCTGTTCGGACGGACGGGACACGAGAGCACCCGGGTCATCTTCGGTGCGGCCGGCCTGTCCGAGGTCACCCAGGACGAGGCCGATGCGGTGCTCGCGACTCTGCGCGCGGCGGGGGTCAACCACCTCGACACGGCGGCCGACTACGGCGAGGCCGAGCTACGGATGGGGCCGTGGATGGCCGAGCACCGCGAGGAGTTCTTCGTCGCGACCAAGACCGCGCAGCGCTCCGGGGCGGCCGCGCGCGAGAGCCTCGAGCGCTCGCTCGAACGCCTGCGCATCGAGCGCGTGGATCTGATCCAGCTCCACAACCTCGTCGAGGAGGACGAGTGGAGCCAGGCCTTCGCGCCAGGCGGAGCCGTCGAGGCGCTCGGGCGGGCCCGCGACGAGGGCCTGTGCCGCTTCATCGGGATCACGGGCCACGGGCTGCGCATTGCCGGGATGCACCTGCGCAGCCTGCAGCGCTTCGACTTCGACTCGGTGATCTTCCCCTACAACGCTGCTCTGCTCGCCGACGCCGCCTACCGCCACGACGTCGAGTCGCTTCTCGAGCGCTGCGCCGAGCGCAACGTCGCCGCGCAGGCGATCAAGGCCGTCGCGCGCCGTCGCTACCCGGCTCCGCCCCGCCCCGGCGAGCGCCGGCTCAGCTGGTACGAGCCGCTCGGTGCGGGGGACGCGCTCGACCACGCGGTCCGATTCGTCCTCGCGAACCCGCAGCTCTTCCTCATCACCTCCGCGGACTGGCGGATCCTCTCCGACATCATCGCCGTCGCGTCACGGGTCGCGGCCGGCGAGCCCGCCGCGCCTGGCGACCTCGACACGGACCGGGAACGCGACGCGATCGCGCCCCTCTTCGACGGCGGCGCGCTCGAGCGCATCTGACCCGCCGGGGCGCGCTCGGCCACGCTGTCACCCGGCGGCGGGCCCGCGGTCCTCGATCTCCCACGCGTGATCGAGCGCGTGCCAGCCGATCCGGCGTGCCGCGTAGCGCAGGGACCAGCGCGACGCGATGGGCGTGACCCCGGTGCCGAGCGCCTCGGCGAGCGCCGCCCGCAGCGCCGCGGCGTTGTCGAGGGCGCCCGCGCCGGAAGCGGGAAGGCGGAGCCCGATCTTGGCGGCGTAGGAGCGCTCGGCAGCAAGGACGTGGGAGACGATCGCGTCCCGGTCGCGCCCCCCTCCCCGCGGCCCTTTGCGCAGCTCAGCGGGAGCGGCGGCCGCGGTCCTCTCGAGTGCGGCCCAGCACGCCCCGACGATCGACGCGCGCCGTCTCGCCTCCGACGCGCCGAGCGGCGCGTCCTCAGCTGCCGCTGCGGCACCGGGCGCGCCGAAGTCGGTCGCGGCCGAACCGGCGAGGCGCTCGAGCACGCCGAGCCGGAGACCCTCGAGGAGCGGCGGCGCGATCCCGGCGACGGCGAGCGCGCCAACATAGCGCGGCCCCGCAGCCGCGAGGGCCGCCAAGGCCCCGTCCTCGTTTCCGGCGCAGCGGCACCACCCCGGCCAGTCGAGCGCCGAAGCAAAGACACGCCGACGCCCGATCTCGAGGACGACGGCAACGTCAGTGCTGCCCGCCGCGTCCCTCCCCGGGGTCGTCAGATCCTGACCGGATTCGAGACGCCGAGCCGCTTGCCGTGGACGTCGAGCGCCGCGGCGGCGACGTAGGGACCCTGGGCATGGGTCGTGATCACCGTCTCGAAGCCCGACTTCGGAACCACGGCGACCGGCTCGAGGTTCTTGGTGCTCGTACCCGAAAGGACCTGCCAGGATGCGACGTCCGTCGCGCCGTTCCAGCTCGCGTGCAGGGCGTAGCCGCCGATCTGGTCCTTGTCGAGCGAGATCAGCGGGGGCGCGGACGGGTTCGCGGTCCACGGATAGCGGAAGGCCCGGTAGGACTGGTCATTGGTCGGGAAGCGCAGGTCGTAGAGGAGCTCGCCGGTCGGGAGGAATTCGCTCGAGTAGGGCTCGGTTCCCCAGCCGACGAAGACGTTGCCGTTCGGCAGGACCTGGACGCTGCCCTCGTAGTAGGTGAGCAGCCTCGCCGGGTGGATGAACGCCTTCGCGAGCGCGACGCGCTTGTGGGTCTCGTCGATATCGAGCACGAGGCCCCGCGAGGTCGGCTCCTCGACCGGGACCGCGCCGTCGTCGAAGACCGTCATCTGTTTCTGCCCAAGGCGACGGATGTGGTGCTGCCACTCGAAGTTCGCGCCAGGGCCGATGTGGAAGTCGGACTTCTTGCCCCCGAGCGTCCAGACGATCGCACCCGTGCGGCGGTCGATCAGGTAGGCGGACCAGGTGTTCCGGGAGGAGACGATGAGATGGTTGTTGTCCCACAGCCCGACCGAGTTGATGTGGAAGTAGTCCTGGGGGCCTGTGCCCTGCGCCTTCGCGTAGGAGTCGGCGACGGGCACGTGGTCGAGGCTGTTCCATTGGAAGAGCACCTTGCCCGACGCGATGTCGATCTCCTGGATCACGCTCTCGATCGCAACACCCTGGGCCGGTCCCCCGATGGCGGTCAGGTCGGCGGCGCGGTTGCGGTAAGCGGTGACGATCGCGGTGTTCTGCGGGGTGAGGGTGAGCTCGTGCAGGTCGACCTGGAGCCCGTTGCCCGCCTTGATCGTCGCGACGGGGTTGTACCCGGTGTCGAGCAGGTAGCCGTTTCCGTACCCGATCCCGCTCACGATCTTGCCGGCCCAGTAGGTGAGGACCGGCTTGCCCCGGTACGTCTGGACCTGCAGGTTCGTCGCGAGCCCGTTGACGGGATGGAACCAGACCAGGGTGCCGTTCGGGTTCGTGATCTGCACGCCGGTCATCCCGAGCCCCGCCGCGACCGCCTGTGCGGTGGACATCATCCGCCCCGTGGGAAGTGGGCTCGGCGTGAGCATGACCAGGCCCTGGGCGAGGTCGGTGCCGAAGTCGGTGACCTGCAGATACGGCGGCACGATCTGCGGCAGGGTCTTGTAACGCCCGAACGGCGGCCCGGCCGGCGTCAGCGTCGGCGCTGTGGTCGCGGCCTGCGCGACACCGCCCTGTGCCAGGCTGAGGCCCAGGCCACCCCCGGCCGACAAGGCCGCGAGGCCCGCGGCGCCCTGGCCGCCACGGGCGAGCAGCGTCCGCCGAGAGAACCGCCTCGGGGACTCCCCGGGAACCTCGTCGATCCGCTGCATCTCCTCGCCGCTCATCTGGGTCACCTCTCAAACGCCCCGTCGCCGCGCCTGCGGCGTCCGAGCCATGGTCGGGGCTATTTCTGAAGGCCCGCTGATCAAAGAATGAGGGATTGGCGAAGAGGTGGCAACTTGTAATGCATTCGTCAGGAAGCGTTATAGGGTCGGCACATGACCCGCGTCGAGAAGTCCCGGACGCGCTTCGCCCAGCGCCGCTCGTTCCGCCGTGTCGGCGTCGGCAGCGGCATCGCCGCCTTCGCCGCCGCAGCCGTCGTCACGACGGCGGCGATGTCCTCCGCCGGCCCCACCGTCTCCCGGGTCCAGGCGCCTGCGCTCCAACGCGTCGGTCGGCTCGCGTCGCCCCTCCTTCTCGCCAAATCGCCCCAACCGGCACTGCCGCGCGGGGCGGTGACGGTGTCACCCGAGCCCGGCAGCCAGACGGCCGACCCCCACACCCAGGTCAGCTTCCTCGGCCGTCCCGCCTCGCAGCTCGGGGCGATCACGGTCACAGGATCGGTCAGTGGCGTGCACGCCGGCACGCTCGAGGCGTACTCGACCGGGAATGGCGCGAGCTTCCTGCCGACCACCCCGTTCACCCCCGGCGAGACGGTCACCGTCGCGACGTCGCTTCCGATCGCCGGGGGGACCAACGGCGACTTCACCTTCACCGTCGCGCAGACCGTTCCCCTGCTCGGACCGGTCGTCCACCCCGTTGTCCACACGAACGCGGCCGCGGTCCTGCACTTCGTCTCGACGCCGAAGCTCGCGCCGCCCGCCGTCACGGTCACCTCCGACAGCCTGGCGACCGGCGGGGACTTCTTCCTCGCACCCAAGGGCTCGGCGGGCCAGGCGGGTCCCCTGATCGTGGCGCCGAACGGCCAGCCGGTCTGGTTCCGACCGCTGCACGGCAACACGGAGGCCTTCGACCTCAACGTCCAGAGCTATGAGGGCCAGCCCGTGCTCACCTGGTTCCAGGGCGAGGTGATCTCCGGTCACGGCCAGGGCGTCGGCATGATCGCGAACGAGCACTACCAGACGGTCGCGGTGGTGCACGGCGGCAACGGACTCCAGGTCGACCTGCACGACTTCCAGCTGACACCCCAGGGAACGGCGTTCATCACCGCGTATCGCACCATGCGCTGGAACACGACGAGCGACGGCGGGATCACCAACGGCACCATCTTCGACGGCGTCGTCCAGGAGATCGACGTGAAGACCGGCCTTGTGATGATGGAGTGGGACAGCCTCGACCACATCCCAGTCGCCGCTTCGGACTTCACGGCGCCGAAGTCCCCCGCGAACCCCTTCGACTACTTCCACATCAACGCCATCCAGCCCCTCGCACGCGGCGACTTCCTCGTCTCGAGCCGCAACGCGAGCGCCGCGTACGAGGTCGACCCGGCCGACGCCGGCAGGATCCTGTGGACGCTCGGCGGCAAGGACCCGAGCATGCAGATGGGAACGGGGACGCAGTTCTGGTACGAGCACGACGTCGAGCTGCGGCCCGGCAACCGCATCACGGTCTTCGACGACGGTGCCTCACCCGCCCGCGAGTCGGCGTCGCGCGCCCTCACGCTCCAGGTCGACCCGAAGACCGGTGCGGTGCGGATGCTGAGCGCCTACTCCCAGCCCGGTGTGCTCGCCGCCGCGCTCGGCAACGTCCAGCTCATCACGGGCGGCGACGAGGTCGTCGGCTGGGGCACCGCGCCCAACTACTCGGTGTACAGCTCCTCGGGCGCGCTCCTCTACAACGCGACCCTTCCGAGTGGGGTCGACTCCTACCGCGCCTACCTGCACACCTGGGTGGGCCGCCCGACCAACCCGCCAGCGGTGGCCGTGCTATCGGGCGGGCGGCTCGCGATGAGCTGGAACGGCGAGACGGGGATCGAGCGCTGGCGGGTGCTCACCGGAGCCGACGGCAAGCACCTCGCCATCGCGGCGACCGTGGCGTCCGCCGGCTACCAGACCCTGGTGACGATCGCCCACCTTGGGGCGCTCGTCCAGGTCCAGGCGCTCGACGCCCGGGGCCACGTGCTCGGCACGAGCTCGCCCGCGCGCGGCTGAGCCTCAGGCGGCCCCGACCCCCCTGCGGCGCGCGAACGCCCAGGCGTCGGCGACGATGACCCCGAGGTCGGGGCGGCGGGGCACCCAGGAGAGCCGCTCGGCGGCGAGCGCGGCCGAGGCGACGAGGACCGCGGGGTCACCGGGACGGCGCGGCACGACGCGCACCGGGAGGGTCGTCCCGGTCACCGCCTCGACGCGCAGCAGCACCTCGCGCACCGAGTAGCCGCTGCCGTTGCCGAGGTTGAACACGTCGTGGCGGCCTGCGACCGCCCGCTCGAGCGCGCCGAGGTGCGCGTCGGCGATGTCGACGACGTGGACGTAGTCGCGCACGCAGGTGCCGTCGTCGGTGTCGTAGTCGTCGCCGAAGAGCTGGAGCTCGCCCTGGCCGCCTGCCGCGGCGAGAGCGAGGGGGATGAGATGGGTCTCGGGCTCGTGACGCTCGCCGTAGGGGCCGTAGGCCCCCGCCACGTTGAAGTAGCGCAGGCTGACGGCCGCGAAGCCGCGCTCGGGCGCAGCCGCGGCGAGCATCTCGTCGATGGCGAGCTTGGAGGCGCCGTAGGGGTTGAGGGGCCGGCACGGGGCGCTCTCGGGGATCGGGACCACGTCGGGCTCGCCGTAGACGGCGGCCGTCGAGGAGAAGACGACGATGCGCACGCCCGCGCTCGCCAGCGCGTCGAACAGGAGGCGGCTGCCGACGACGTTGTTCTCCTCGTACAGCTCAGGGTGCCGGATCGACTCGGCGACGAGGGACTTCGCCGCGAGGTGGATCGCCGCGTCGAACGAGCGCAGCGCGTCGCCGAGCAGCCCGGCCGCGTCGTGCACCCGCCCGCGGACGAAGCCGGCGCCCGCGGGAACCGCGTCGGCGTGCCCGGTCGACAGGTCGTCGAGGACGACGACCTCGTTGCCCGCCTCGAGTAGGCGCGCCGCGACAACCGATCCGATGTAGCCGGCCCCCCCGGTGACGAGCACCTTCACCGGCGGTCACCGACGAGCAGCGGGGCGAGGGTCGCCAGCGCCTCCTCGTCGGTATCGCCCGACGCGGCGAGCGGCTGGATGCAGACGTGGTCGGCGCCGGCGTCGAGGTGCTCGCGCACCCGCGCCGCGATCCGCTCGGGAGCGCCCCAGGCGACGATGTCGTCGACGAGGCGGTCCGAGCCGCCCGAGGCGAGATCGGCATCGCGAAAGCCGAGACGGGCGAGGTTGCGGGCGTAGTTCGGGTGGCCGAGGTAGCGGGCCATGTAGGCGCGCGCGGTGGCCCGCGCCGTCACCGGGTCCTCGTCGAGGACGACCGCGAGCTCGGGTGCGAGGAGGGGCTCCGCCCCGAGCAGCGCCCGGGCGTGAGCCGTGTGGGAGACCGGGGTGAAGTAGGGGTGGGCGCCGGCCGCCCGCTCGGCAGAGAGGGCGAGCATCCTGTCCCCCAGCGCCGCGAGCACGACAGGGGGCGCGCCCGGCCCCGAGAGCGCGGGCACGAGCGCGTCGAGGAAGTCGACCATGGTCTGGAACGGCCGCTCGTAGCGCCGGCCGAGGTGCTCGACGAGCGGGGCGTGGCTCACCCCGAGGCCGAGCACGAAACGGTCGCCTCCCGCCGCCGCGAGCTCGGCGCTGCGCGTGGCGAGCGCCGCGGGCTGCCAGGCCCAGATGCTCGTGATCCCGGTTGCGACGACGAGCCGGTCGGTTCCGCCGAGGAGGCCGCCAAGGCGCTCGAAGGCTCCGTCGTTGGTGTTCCCCCCGCCGACCCACAGCGCGCCGTACCCGAGCCCCTCGATGCGCCGCGCGAAGGCGGGTGCCTCCTCCCCCATCGCCCGGCCGAAGAGCCAGACGCCGACCCGTCCGAGCGCGTCAGCCACCTCCCTGCCCGTCGCGCCACCCATGAGGCCGCCTTTCGCCGCAGAACCCTGTCACCTCCTTCCTAGCTGCTCGCGGCGACCGGCGCCTGCCGTCGGGCGGATTCCCGAACGGCGCACGCGACACCCCCCTCCGCCGGACGCCGAGAGAGGGGTCGGCCGGCCCCGACACCTGAGGAGAGAGCGTCGGCCATCTCGATGCGCCGACCCCCGGCAAGACCGCGTCTGCGACTTCGCGCCCAGCGCCCTTCTCGCGCATGACCTCCTCGTCGGCGTCGAGCGCGCCTCGAGCCCCGCCCGGCGGCACGGCGCGGCTCGGCCCGGGCCGCGGCCGGCGGCGCGAAGGGAGACATGCCCGCCCCTCTCCTGGAACCGCCGGCGCCGAGGGGCGGCGGATCAGAGGCACACGCGCCAGATCACGAACCCCCGGCGGATCCGCGACACTGGTGGCGTCGACACGCTGGGGGCGCTCCGGCGAACGAGGAGGTTGCAGGATCCGATGGCCGGTTCCCGTCTCAGTCGCATCCGCGACGGCGTCACGCGGCGGCTGCTCGCGCTCGGCGTGGTCCGGCGGTGGTACGCACGGCGCATCGTCGCCTCGATCGAGAAGTCCCGCGCGAAGCGGCGGTCGATGTCCCCCGAGCTCGTCCGCATCGACCAGATCATCCGCCGGCTCCCCAAACCCCAGCGTGCCGAGGCCGTCGAGAAGCTGCTGCAGCCGATGGACGACCAGCAGTACTCCCGTGAGCTGCGCCGCGCGGCCGAGCGCCAAGAGCGCGGGCGCGGCCAGGGAGGCACCTCCCGCCGGCGCCCGGGCACCCTCCCCGCACCCCGGGCCCAGCGGCCGCGCCGGCCCCGCTAGCCGCCCGGGCGCGCCAAGCAGTTGTCGATGAGGCGGACGCCGTCCACCCGCGCCGCGACGAGCAGGCGGACCGGACCGGCGATCACCGTCGGGGGGACGAGACTCTCCGGATCGACGACGGCGACATAGTCGGTCTCGACGCCGGGCTCGTCGGCGAGCACCCGCCCGAGCGCTTCCGCAACCGCGGCCGTGTCCCCCTCGCCAGCGGCGACGAGCGCCGCCCCAGCCGAGAGCGCCCGGTGCAGCGCCGTCGCGGCGCGCCGTCCCTCGGGGCCGAGGCGGCCGTTGCGGCTCGAGAGCGCGAGGCCGTCCGCCGCGCGCACCGTCGGGCACGCGCGCACCGCGATCGGCAGCCGCAGCTCGCGCACGACCGTACGGACAACCGCCACCTGCTGGAAGTCCTTCTCGCCGAAGTACGCGGTCGCGGGACCGACGAGGCCGAAGAGCCGCGCCAGCACGGTCGCGACCCCGTCGAAGTGGCCCGGCCGGCTCACCCCCTCGAGGATCTCCCCGATCCCGGCAACGTGCAGCGTCGTGCGCAGGGGGGGCGGATAGATCTCCTCGACCGCCGGCGCGAAGACCAAGCTTGCGCCAGCGCTCTGCGCAATCCTCGCGTCTCCTTCCAGGTCCCGGGGATAGAGCGCGAGATCGGCCTCGTCGCCGAACTGGAGCGGATTGACAAAGATGCTGACGACGACCGTCGGGTTCTCCCGCGCCGCTTGCAGGATGAGGGAGCGGTGGCCGTCGTGCAGCGCGCCCATGGTCGGAACGAGACCGACGTCGCCCTTGTTGCGGCACGCACCCAGCGCGGCGGAGAGTTCGGAGGCGGTGGTCAGGATCTGCACACCACCTTCCTAACCGGTCGGACGGCCGGGCGCGCCGGGCCGACCTCGACGCGACGGCGGTCGCTACGGTTGGCGCCATGGCCCGTCCTCCTGAGCAGCCAGCGGGCGAGAGTGCGGCCCCGTCACCGGGCGGGGGTGCCGGAGCCGCCGCCCGCTACCTCGAGGCTGCTTTCTACCTCGACCAGGAGGGCGAGGAGGTGCGACCGGGCAAGCTCGCCGAGTGGCTCGGCGTCAGCCCGCCGAGCGCCAGCGAGGCGCTGCGGCGCCTCGCGCGCGACGGGCTGGTCGCGATCGAGGGCACCCACCGCGTGACGCTGACCACGCGGGGGCGCGCGGCCGCCGCCGACGTCGTGCGGCGCCACCGCGTCCTCGAGGTCTGGCTCACCGACGTCCTCGGCCTGGACTGGGTGAGCGCAGACCGCGAGGCACACCAGCTCGCCGGGGCCCTCTCCGAGGAGGTGCTCGACCGCCTCCAGCACAGTCTCGGCGACCCGTTGACCTGCCCGCACGGCAACGTGATCCCCGGCGCGGCGCTGAGCGGGCGCGACCTTCTCCGCCTCGCCGAGCTCGCACCCGGAACGGCGACCCGCCTCGCGCGCGTCTCGGAGCTCGCCGAGCACGAGGCGCCGAGCCTGCTCACCTTCCTCTACGACGCGGGCCTCGTGCCCGGTCGCCGCCTCGAGGTGACGACGCCGCTCGGCGCCGGCGGTGTCCTCGAGCTGCTGCTCGACGACGGGCGCCGCGTCCACCTCTCCGCCGAGGTCGCGGCGGCGTTGTGGGTGGAGCGCCCGCAGCCGCTCTGAGGCCTCCGGCGCCCAAACGCCCGGTCCGAAAGCCGCCGGTCCCCTGCCGTGCCGGGCGCGACGATGGCGCGCGGCGGCGCGACGAAGGGAGCAGGCGATGCGAGACGCTGTGGGGGAGGCGCCCGGCGCGCTCGAGACGTGCCGTTTCGAGAGCCCGATCGGCACCCTGGTCCTCACCGCCGACGGGGACACGCTCCAGGGCGTCGCGCTTGGGGGCACCGCGGCGATCGCGGGTGTCGGCCACTTTTCGAGCTCGGCCGTGCTCAGCGCGACCTGCGCGCAGCTCGAGGAGTACTTCGCGGGGCGCCGACGGCACTTCCGCCTGCCGCTCGCGATCGGTGGCACGCCCTTCCAGCAGGCGGTCTGGCGGGCGCTCGCGGACATCTCCTACGGCACGACCATCACCTACGGTGAGCTCGCGCGCCGCGTCGGCCGGCCCGCCGCGGTGCGCGCAGTCGGGCAGGCGAACGGCGCCAACCGCCTGCCGATCGTTCTGCCCTGCCACCGCGTGGTCGCGGCGGGCGGGCGGATCGGCGGCTACAGCGGCGGGGTCGCGATGAAGCGGGCGCTTCTCGCCCTGGAGGGCGTGAGCGCCCTGGTCGGCGAGTGACGCCGAGGGCGCGCGCCAGCGGTTGTGGCGGAGGCGGACGGGAATCGAACCCGCCGGACGGGGATCGCCCGTCCCACCCGCTTTGAAGGCGGGGGGGCCCACCAGGCGCCCGGACGCCTCCGGGGCCAACCTAGCGCCCGGACGGCGACGCCGAGACCCACACGCTGGCCCCGCCCGGCGGGCGGACGGTCAGCGCACGACGAGAGTGGCCTCCCGCCGGGCGACGAACTCGCCGATCACCGGAACCCCGGGGAGCTCGCCAGCGAACAGCAACCCCCCGGAGGTCTGCGCGTCGGCGAGCAGCAACAGCTCGTCCTCGTCGCACGCGCTCTCGAGATGGGGATGGACCCATTCGAGGTTGCGGCGCGTCCCGCCGGGGACGTGGCCGGCTCGCAGGGCGGCGCGGGCGCCCTCGAGGTAGGGGACGGCCGCCGCGTCCACGACCGCGCTCACGCCGCTCGCGCGGGCCATCTTGAACAGGTGGCCGAGGAGCCCGAAGCCGGTGACGTCGGTCGCCGCGACCACGCCCGCGGCGAGCGCAGCGCGGCTCACGGCGGCGTTCAGGGTCGCCATCGTCTCGACCGCCTCGGGGAAGGACTCGCCGGTTGCCTTGTGCCGGTTGTTGAGGACACCGAGGCCGAGCGGCTTGGACAGGCTGATCGGCAGGCCGGCGCGCGCCGTGTCGTTGCGCAGCAGCCGGCTGGCGTCGGCGACGCCCGTCACCGCGAGCCCGTACTTCGGCGTCTCGTCGCGGATCGAGTGGCCCCCGATGAGCGGACAGGCCGCGAGGTCCGCGACGGCGCGCCCACCGCGCAGCACCTCGGCGGCGAGGTCGGGGCCGAGGTTCTCCATCGGCCAGGCGAGCAGGTTGAGGGCCACGAGGGGCTCGCCACCCATCGCGTAGATGTCGCTCAGGGCGTTCGCCGCCGCGATGCGGCCCCAGTCGTAGGGGTCGTCGACGACCGGGGGGAAGAAGTCCGTCGTGGCGAGCAGCGCGGACCCCCCCGCCATCTGGACCACGGCCGCGTCGTCACCGCCGTCGAGGCCGCTCAACACCTCGGTCCCCGCGACCGCCCAGCTCGCAGGCGCAGGCAGGTCGCCGTAGGCGGAGGAGAGCAGCCGCTCGAGGTCGTCGGGGGCGACCTTGCAGGAGCAGCCCCCGCCCGCGGCAAGCGCGGTCAGTCGCGGACCGCCGGGCGCACGCTCAGTCCTCATCGGGCGGAGTCTGCCCTCATCGGGCCGACTCTGCCAAACCTCCGCTGCCTTGGAGCGCGGGCCCCGCCACGCGCGTCTCGCCGCGCCGGCGCGTCACCCCGTTCGCGTCGAGGAGGGCGAGGAGCGGCAACGCGTACTTGCGCGTCGTGCCGAGCGCCTCGCGCACCTCGGAGACCGTGATGCCCTCGGGCGCGCCGGCGAGAAGCGCCGCGACGGTCTCGGCCGCGCGCGCGACGGCGTCGGCGGAGAAGAAGACGCCCTGGGATCCCGAGACGAGGCGCCGCCGCACGAGCTCGCGCAGCGTTGCCGGGTCCACCCCATGCTCAGCCGGAGCGGGGGGCGTGAAGGGCGCGGCCGCGAGCGCGGCGAGGAAGCCGTCTACGCCGAGCCCCTCGCTGCCGCCCCCCGCGTGCTCGGAGGCGAGCGCGCGGCCGGCCGCGACGACCACGCCGGCGAGGCCCCCGAGCAGCGCCCGCTCGCGCTCGTCGAGCACGGCGAGCTCGAGGCCGCGCGCGCCGGCGCTTGCGACCCGGGTGGCCAGGGCGGACTCGGCCGCGGCACGTGCCGCCGGGTCGACCACCCACCGCCCGACATCGGGCGGAAGAGCCTCCCCCGTCAACCGCTCGAGGAGCGACGCGTCGACAAAGCCGCGCTCGGCGACGACGTAGCGGGCACCTGGGGCGGGCCGGGCCGTGGCGGCAGGCGTTTGGGGGTCGACGACGAGGATCTCCCCGCCCCCGACGGTCTCGGCGCGCCCGGCCTCCCGCAGCACGTACCGGTCGCCCGGCAGGAGCGGGAGGGCGACGGGGAGGTGCAGGCGGGCCAAGCCCTCTTCGCCGGGCGCGAGGCGAGCGGTGTCGAGGAGACGCACACCGACGGAGTACTGCGCGGCGCCGACGTGGATCTGGAACGCGCCGCGCCGCCCGACATCGTGACCGAGCGCGCCGAGGACCGCGAGCGTCGCGTCGAAGGTCCGCGCCGGCTCGAACTGTCCGGCGCGCACCAGCGCCTGACCTCGCCGCAGCTCGGGGCGCGCAACGCCCGCGAGGTTGAGCGCGACCCGCCCCCCCGGCGGCGCGCCGGAAAGCGCGCGGCGGTGCGACTGGAGCGCCCGAACCCGAACCCGGAACGGCCGGTGCTCGGGTGGCGGTCCGGGCACCACGAGGAGGTCGTCACCGACGGCGACGCCACCGCCGGTGAGGGTTCCCGTCACGACGCTTCCGGCCCCCCGCGCGACGAAGACGCGGTCGACCCACAGCCGGGGCCGCGCGCGGTCGACGACGGGCGAGGGCCCAGCGGCAAGGTCGTCGAGGGCCCCGGCGAGGGCGCCGACGCCTTCCCCGGCCGGGGCGTCCACCTCGACCAGGGCCGCCTCGGCGAGAAAGGTTCCCCGAAGACGCGCCCGCACCTGCGCCCGCACCTCGGCGCGCCGGGCGGCGGGGACCGTCGCGACCTTGGTCAGCGCGACGATCCCGCGGCCGATGCCAAGGAGCTCGAGGATGCGCAGGTGCTCCTCGGACTGGGGCATCCAGCCGTCGTCCGCGGCGACGACGAAGAGGCACGCGTCGACCGCACCGACGCCCGCCAGCATGTTCTTGATAAAGCGCACGTGACCGGGCACGTCGACGAAGGCGAGCTCGCGTCCGGACGCGAGCGTGCACCAGGCGAAGCCGAGGTCGATCGTCATCCCCCGGGCGCGCTCCTCGGCAAGCCGGTCGGGATCCTGGCCGGTGAGCGCCCGGATAAGGGTCGACTTGCCGTGGTCAACGTGCCCCGCCGTCGCGACGACCCGCAGGGGTGCCTCAGCCACCTGCGACGGCACCCTTCAAGACCGCGGCGAGCGCCGCGTCCTCCGCCGGGTCGACGCTGCGCAGGTCGCACAGGGTCTCGCTCCCCTCCATGCGCGCGACGACCGGGGGCTCGCCCCGGCGCAGCGCGCCGCGGTGGTCTCCGACGGCCGCGAGACCGACCGAGTCGATCGCGACCCCGGGAAGCGCGCCACCGCCGGGAAGCGCACGGCACGCCCGGCGCTGCCAACCCGTCGCCGCCGCAAGCTCTGCCGCACGGCGCTCGAGCTCGGCGAGCGGGGTCGTCGCCATCCTCCAGAACGGGATGGCCGCCGCGTCGCGGCGCAGGTAGGCGAGGAGGACCTCCTGGAGCGCGGCGAGCACGTGGGTCCCCGGGCGCAGTGCCCGGGCGAGGGGATGGCGTGCGCAGCGCTCGACGAGCTCCCGTCGCCCGGCGAGCACGCCCGCCTGCGGACCACCGAGGAGCTTGTCGCCCGAGAAGGTGACGAGCGCCGCGCCCTCCGAGAGCGTCTGGTGCGCGGCGGGCTCGGAGGCCAGCCACGCCGGTGGTCCGCCCGGCAGCCACGGCGTCGTCGCGTCGAGCAGGCCCGAGCCGAGATCGGCGACGACCGGGACGCCGAGGTCGGCGAGGGCGCGCACCGCGACCGCGGCGGTGAAGCCGACCGTCCGGTAGTTCGACTGGTGCACCTTCAGCACGAGCGCGCCCTCACCCGCGACCGCGAGCGCACCCGCGTAGTCCGACGCACGCGTCCGGTTCGTCGTGCCGACCTCGACCAGGTGCGCGCCCGAGGCCGAGAGGACCTCGGGAATCCGGAAGCCCCCGCCGATCTCGACGAGCTCGCCCCGGCTCACGACGACCGCCCGGCCCGCGGCGAGGGCGGCGAGCGCGAGGAGGACCGCTGCGGCGCCGTTGTTCACGACGAGCGCCGCCTCCGCGCCGGTCAGGCGGGCGAGCAGCGACGCCGCGTGCGCCCGGCGGTCGCCGCGCCGGCCCGTCTCGAGGTCGAGCTCCAGGTTGAAGGCCGACGCGGGGTGGGCGACGGGAAGGGGGGCGCGCCCGAGGTTCGTGTGGAGAAGCACACCCGTCGCGTTGATGACCGGGTGCAGGAGCGAGCGTCTGCGTGCCTCGGCACGGGCGCGTGCCCCCGCCGGGTCGCCGGCGGCGATCGCGGCGCGCGCCGCGTCGACGAGCAGGGGCGCCGGTAGCCCGACGTCTGCGATCGAACGCGCGAGCGCGTCGACCGACGGCGGCGGGTCCGGGGCTCCCACGGCCCGACGGTAACGCCGGGGCGCGCCGGCGTCGAGCGCGCCGGCCTGGGCGCGCCGGCCGGCGCTCGGTAGTGTCGGGAGAAGGGCCGGCACGCGGTGGCCTCGCACGAGGGGAGGCGGGGCGCCGAGCAGGCGACGCAGGCGGGGAGGAGGCGCGATGCCCGGGACGGTCAGGTCGTGGCCGGTGCTGCGCCAGTGGCGCCGAGACCCGAGCGCGCGCGGCGTCGCCGCGCGCTCGGCGCGCACCGGCGACAGGGTCGCCCGCACCCGCGACGTGGACCGGGTCGCGAAGTCCGTCTGCCCGTACTGTGCCGTCGGCTGCGGCCAGGACATCTACGTCAAGGGCGGCCGGATCGTGCAGATCGAGGGCGACGCCGACTCCCCGGTGAGCCGGGGCCGGCTCTGTCCGAAGGGCGCGGCGACCCTCCAGCTCACGACCGGGGAGAACCGGCTCTCAAAGGTCCTCTACCGCCGCCCGCACGCGAGCGCCTTCGAGGAGCTCGACCTCGACACCGCGATGGACATGGTGGCCGACCGGGTCGTGGCGACACGGCGCGCCACCTTCGCGTGGGAGGACGAGGGTCGGCGCGTCCGTCGCACCATGGGGATCGCGAGCCTCGGCGGCGCGACGCTGGACAATGAAGAGAACTACCTCATGAAGAAGCTCTACACGGCCCTCGGGGCGCTGCAGATCGAGAACCAGGCGCGCATATGACACTCCGCCACGGTCCCCGGTCTGGGGACCTCGTTCGGGCGCGGCGGCGCGACAGGCCCGCTGCAGGATCTGCAGAACGCCGACTGCATCCTCATCGAGGGCTCGAACATGGCCGAGTGCCATCCGGTCGGCTTCCAGTGGGTCATGGAGGCCAAGGCGCGCGGCGCCACCGTCATCCACGTCGATCCGCGCTTCTCGCGCACGAGCGCGCTCGCCGACCTCCACGTCCCACTGCGCGCGGGCACCGACATCGTCTTGCTCGGCGCGATCGTCAACCACGTCCTTTCGACGGGGAAGGACTTCCGCGACTACGTCCTGCACTACACCAACGCCGCGACGATCGTCTCGGAGGAGTTCGCGGACACCGAGGACCTCGACGGCATCTTCTCGGGCCTCATCGCCGACGAGCGGCGCTACGACCCCGCGTCGTGGTCCTACGCGGGCGCCCCCACGCCGGCGGCCGCGGGGGCTCGTGCGTGGCCGACCGGCGCGCGCGGCGGTACCGCGGAGACTGACCCGACGCTCTCCCATCCGCGCTGCGTCTTCCAGATCCTCCGCCGGCACTTCTCCCGCTACACCCCCGAGATGGTCGAGGAGGTCTGCGGAATACCGCGGGAACACTTCGCCAAGCTCTGCGCGGCGCTTGTCGAGAACTCCGGCCGCGAGCGGACGACCGCGTTCTGCTACGCCGTCGGCTGGACCCAGCACACCGTCGGGGTGCAGTACATCCGCACCGCCGCGATCCTCCAGCTCCTCCTCGGCAACATCGGCCGCCCGGGTGGGGGGATCATCGCGCTGCGCGGGCATGCGAGCATCCAGGGCTCGACCGACATCCCGACCCTGTTCGACCTGCTTCCCGGCTACCTGCCGATGCCCCAGGCCGGCGCGCACGACTCGCTTTCCGCCTACGTCGCGTCCTTCGTCCCCGAAAAGGGGTACTGGGCCGATGCCCGCGCCTACACCGTCAGCCTGCTCAAGGCCTGGTGGGGGGACGCGGCCCGCGCCGAGAACGACTTCTGCTTCGACTACCTGCCCCGCCTCACCGGCAGCCACGGCACCTACGAGACCGTTCTCGCGCAGCTCGCCGGCGAGTGCCGGGGCTACTTCCTGGTCGGGGAGAACCCCGCCGTCGGCTCGGCGAACGGGCGGCTTCAGCGCCTCGCCATGGCCAAGCTCGACTGGCTGGTCGTGCGCGACTTCTCCCTCATCGAGTCCGCGACCTGGTGGAAGGACGGCCCCGAGATCGAGACAGGAGAGCTTTCGACCGAGGAGATCGCGACCGAGGTCTTCTTCTTCCCGGCCGCCGCGCACACCGAGAAGGACGGGAGCTTCACCAACACCCAGCGCATGCTCCAGTGGCACCATGCGGCGGTCGTGCCGAGCGGCGACCGGCGCAGCGACCTGTGGTTCTACTACCACCTCGGGCGGCGCATCCGGGACAAGCTCGCCGGCTCGACGGACGAGCGCGACCGACCGGTTCTCGATCTCACCTGGGACTACCCGACGCACGGCCCTCTCGAGGAGCCGAGCGCCGAGGCGGTGCTCGCGGAGATCAACGGGACCGACGCCGACGGGAACCCGCTCGCGTCCTTCGGCGCGCTCGCGGCGGACGGCTCGACCTCGTGCGGCTGCTGGATCTACGCCGGCGTCTACGCCGGCGGCGTCAACCAGGCGGCGCGTCGGCGGCCGGGGCGCGAGCAGGGTCACCTCGCACCCGAGTGGGGCTGGGCGTGGCCGGCGAACCGGCGCGTGCTCTATAACCGCGCCTCCGCGGACCCCGAGGGTCACCCGTGGAGCGGGCGCAAGGCCCTCGTGTGGTGGGACAGCGACACGGGACGCTGGACCGGCCACGACGTCCCGGACTTCCCCGCCACGACGCCGCCGGGCGCCACACCGCCGGAGGGGGCACGCGGCGCGGGCGCGCTCGGCGGCGACGACGCGTTCACCATGCAGGCCGACGGCAAGGCATGGCTCTTCGCACCGAGCGGGCTCGTGGACGGACCGCTGCCCGCCCACTACGAGCCCCAGGACTCGCCTTTTGCCAACCGGCTCTACGCCCAGCTCCACAACCCGGTGCGCCAGGTGCTGCGGCGGCGCGAGAGCCGCTACGGCCCGGACCCCGGCGCGCCCGGCAGCGAGGTCTTCCCCTACGTCGCGACGACCTACCGCCTCACCGAGCACCACACCGCAGGTGGCATGTCGCGCTGGGTCCCCTACCTCTCCGAGCTGCAGCCCGAGATGTTCTGCGAGGTGAGCCCGCAGCTCGCTGCCGAGCGCGGGCTCACCCACGGCGGGTACGCGACGATCGTCAGCCCCCGTGCGGCGATCGAAGCACGCGTGCTCGTGACCGAGCGCATGCGTCCCCTCACGGTCCAGGGGCGGCCCTGCCACCAGGTCGGCCTCCCCTACCACTTCGGCCCGAACGGCCTCGTGACCGGCGATGCGGCGAACGAGCTCGCCGGCCTCTCGCTCGACCCAAACGTGCACATCCAGGAGGTCAAGGCGTTCACCGTCGACATCGTCCCCGGGCGGCGCCCCCGGGGACCCGCGCTCCTCGCGCTCGTCGATGACTACCAGCGCCGTGCAGACCTCAGCGACGAGACGGGGACGGCACCGTGACCGAAACGACCGCGCGCGCCCCCCGGCGCGTGTCCTTCAGCCTGCTCGAACGCGGCGACCCCGCCGACGCGACCGGCTACCGCGCACACCTTGAACGCGTGGGCTTTTTCACCGACACCTCGGTCTGCATCGGCTGCAAGGCCTGCGAGGTCGCCTGCAAGGAGTGGAACGGCGTCCCCGACGACGGCTTCCGCCTCACCGGGATGTCCTTCGACAACACGGGGGGGCTCTCGGGGAACACCTGGCGCCACGTCGCGTTCGTCGAGACCCACGCACCCGCAGCCGACGCGGGCGACGGCGAGCTGCGCTGGCTGATGGCGTCGGACGTCTGCAAGCACTGCACGCACGCCGCCTGCCTCGACGTCTGCCCAACCGGTGCGCTGATCCGTACCGAGTTCGGCACCGTCGTCGTCCAGGACGACGTCTGCAACGGCTGCGGCTACTGCGTGCCCGCCTGCCCCTTCGGCGTCATCGGCCGGCGCGAGCACGACGGGCGCGCGTTCAAGTGCACCCTCTGCTACGACCGCCTGCGCGCCGGGATGCTCCCGGCCTGCGCCCAGACCTGCCCGACCGATTCGATCCAGTTCGGCCCCCTCGACGACCTGCGCATGCGCGCCGAGCGCCGGTTGCGCGAGCTGCAGGACGCGGGCGTCTCCTCGGCGCGCCTGTACGGCGAGGACCCCGAAGACGGCATCGGCGGCGCCGGCGCGTTCTTCCTCCTCCTCGACGAGCCGGAGGTCTACGGACTGCCGCCGGATCCCGTGGTGACGACCCGCGACCTCCCCTGTCTGTGGGCGCACGCCGCCGTCGCGGCCGCGGGGCTCGTCGCCACCGCGCTCACCTGCTTTTTCGGCAGGCGCCGGTGAGCGCGCCCGCGCCAGGGGGCGCGGGGGAACGCCGACGCCGGGGCGGGGAACGTCCCGTGGTGCCGGAGGCCTCCTTCACCTCGTACTACGGCCGCCCCGTGATCAACGCGCCGGTGTGGCGCTCGCCCGAGGTCCCCGGCTACCTCTTCCTCGGCGGTCTCGCCGGGACCTCCTCGCTGCTCGCGGCCGGCGCGGCGCTGACGGGGCGCCCGGGACTGCGCCGCGGCGCGGCGCTCGGGGCCGCCTCCGCCATCGGGCTCTCGGGCGTCGCGCTCGTCGCGGACCTCGGCCGCCCCGAGCGCTTCGCGAACATGCTGCGGGTCTTCAAGGTGACGTCCCCGATGAGCGTCGGCTCGTGGCTGCTCACCGCGTACGGACCCGCGGCCGGGCTCGCTGCGCTGGCCGACGTCGCCGGGATCCTGCCGCGCACCCGGCGCGCCGCGACGCTCACCGCCGGCGCGCTCGGACCGGCGATCGCCACCTACACCGCCGTGCTGCTCGCCGACACCGCCGTGCCCGCGTGGCACGAGGGCCACCGGGAGCTCCCCTTCGTCTTCGCCGGCTCGGCCGCGACCGCGGGCGCGGGCCTCGGGCTCCTCGTCGCAGCGCGACCCGAGAATGCGCCCGCGCGGCGGCTCGCGCTGGCCGGGACGATCTGCGAGCTCGTCGCGGCGAACGTGATGGTCCACCGTCTCGGTCTGCTCGCCGCGCCCTACCGCAACGGTCGGGCCGGTCGCCTCATGCGCCAGGGCGAGGCGTTCACGCTCGTCGGGCTCGCCGGCTCGCTCCTCGCCGGGCGGTCGCGCACTCTCGGCGTGCTTGCCGGCGCCGCCCTGCTCGGCGCCTCGGCGTGCACCCGCTTTGGGATCTTCGAGGCCGGCATGGCTTCGGCCCGGGACCCCCGCGACACGGTCGTCCCCCAGCGCGAGCGCCTCGAACGCCGTGGCCTCGGGGACCGGGCCGTGGCCTCGGGGACCGGCGCGCCGGGGAGCGACGGCGCGCGGTGAGCGGGCCGGGAGAACCGGGGCCAACCGGCACGACCCCGCGGGGCGACGGGTCGCACCGCGCGTCGGAGCGCTGGATCACCTGTGCCGCGGGGCACCGCCACTGGGGTGCGTTCGGCGCCGCGGGGATGCTCATCAGCACATCGGGTTCGGACGGGGACCTCCATCTCGTCGTCCGGCGCGCCCTGTGGGTCCACGAGGGCGGCACCTGGAGCATTCCCGGCGGGGCCCGGCACGCCGACGAGACGGCCGAGGCAGCCGCCGCACGCGAGACCGTCGAGGAGATCGGACCGCTCCCCGAGTTCTCGGTCCTGTCGGTCGGGACCGAGGACTGCGGCGGAGGATGGACATTCACGACCGTGCGCGCGGCGGTCGCGGCGCCCTTCTCGGGACGCCTCAGCGCCGAGGTCGACGACGTGCGCTGGCTGGCGGTTCGAGAGTTCGCGGGCCTTGCGCTCCACCCAGGCTTTCGCGACTACCTCGAGCGCCACCAGTTGCTCTGAGCGCGACCGCCGAGTCCGGTGGCCCCCGGCGCGGCGGCGGTGCGCTCCCGGCCGCGCCGTCACCGGGCGCTCGCGCGCCGACAAGAGAGCGGCGACGAACGCGAGCACGCTTTCGAGGAGGAAGAGCGCGGCGAGTGCGAGGCCGATGCCGGCGGGCCAGACGCCGCGCGGCTCGCCCTCGCGCCGGCAGACCGGCGCGGCCGGCGACGAGCCCCCGCCACGACGAACAGCGGCGTCGCCGGGAGCCCGACAAGGCGGCGCACGCCGACGGGTGGGGTCGTCTCCCCTCCCGCGGGAGAGCCGAGTGCACCGCGCGCGATCTCACCGAGCGCGATCGTGACGACGAGCGCCACGGGGATCAGCGCGACAGCGAACCACGTGACACGCCGATCCCGGCGCGCGCCGCGCCCCGCACCCCCGCCCGGTTGGCGGCGAAGCGGCATGGCGGCGTGACCTCCGCGCGAACCTGTTCCCTCTCACCTTGCACCCCGACGCGCTGCAGGCGACGGGCCGCAACGCCACCGCGGACGCGGGCGAAGGTCACCATCGCGCGCCGCGCGTGCCACGGTGCGGTGACCGCTCAGCCCGCTCCGAGCGGGAGACCCGCCCGGCGCTCGAAACCGTCGAGAAGGAAGCCGAGGCCCTCGCTGAACCGGCGCGGCGTCGTGAAGGCGCCGAGACGCGCCGCGAGGCCCCCCGGATCCTCCGCCGGCGGCGTCCAGTCGGCCCGGGAGGCCTCGAGGGCAGCGAAGCCGATCGTGTAGGTCTGGATCGCCGCGTACGCGCGCTCGGCCTCGTCATGGCCGAGGCCACCCGCGCCGAGCACGGCGAGCATCGCGTCCATCCGCTCGACGGCGGCCGGCGAGACGACGGGCCGGCGGAGGTAGACCTCGAGGGCGGCCGGCTGCTCGACGAGGAACGCGCGGAGCCGCTCGGCCGCCTCCGCGGTCCAC
>JAKABX010000027.1 GCA_021796545.1 Actinomycetes bacterium | reverse complement strand
CCGCCGGCGCGCGAGCGCCGCGAGCCGCTCGGCGGCGCGGACCTCCTCCTCGCGCAGGCGGGCCAGGCGGTCGCGCTCGGCGGCGGCCCCGCCGGCGCAGTCTCCTCACCGAAGGTCGCCGCATCGGCGGCGGCGCGCCGTGCAAGCTCCGCCTCGGCGGCCGCGAGCGCCTCCCACTCGGGCACGAGCCTTGCGCCGTCCTCGTCGCAGCGCTCGAGATCGGCGTGCACCTTGATGCGCTCGGCCTCGAGGGCCGCGACCTCCCCCCCGTCCGACAGAGCGGCCCGGAGGGCGGCCGCCGCGCGGCGACGCTCCTCGAGGAGGCGTTCGAGACCGGCCGCGCGCTCCGCGAGGCGCTGCGCGCGTCCGAGGACGGGCTCGAGCGGCTCGGGCCGCTCGAAGCTCAGCTCCACCTCGGCTGCGTCCCGCTCGTGTTCGAGGCGGGTGAGCTGCACCGCTGCCGCGCCGGCGGCGGCGGCGAGCTCGTCGCGCTCGGCGGCGTGGCGGTTGAGGCGGGCGCCGAGGTCGCGCAGCTCCTCGCCCGCGAGGAAGAGCCGGAGCGCGGCGGACTCGTGGGTGAGCGCCTCGTGGGTGAGCGCGGCGGCCGCCTGACGCTCGAGGGGGCGGAGCTGGCGGCGCACCTCACGCTGGAGATCGGCGAGACGGCCAAGCTGGGTCTCGCTCGCCTCGAGGCGGCGCTCGGCGCGCTCCTTGCGCCGGCGGTACTTGAGGACGCCGGCCGCCTCCTCGACGACCATGCGGCGCTCCTCGGGACGCGCGGCCAGGATCGCGTCGAGCTGTCCCTGGCCGATGATGACGTGCTGCTGGCGGCCGACGCCGGTGTCGGAGAAGAGCTCCTGGACATCGAGCAGGCGGCACGCGACGCCGTTGATCGCGTACTCGCTCTCGCCGGTGCGGAACAGGGTGCGGGTGACCGTCACCTCGGAGAAGTCGATCGGCAGGCGCCCCGCGCTGTTGTCGATGGTGAGGGCGACCTCGGCCCGGCCGAGGGCGGGGCGCTTGGTCGTGCCGGCAAAGATCACGTCGTCCATCCGGCTCGAGCGCACGACGCGCGCGCTCTGGGCGCCGAGCACCCAGGCAACCGCGTCGACGACGTTCGACTTTCCCGAGCCGTTCGGGCCGACGACGACGGTCACGCCGGGCTGGAACTCGATGCGCGTGGGGTCGGCGAAGGACTTGAAGCCCTTGAGGGAGAGGGACTTGAGGAACACGGCGGCCTCACGCTACCGAATCGGCGGGCGCGTCCCCCGCCCCCGAAAGGTGGCCGGCGCCCTCAGGCCTGGCAGCTCCGGCAGAAGTGCGCGCTGCGCCCCGCGACCCGCACGCGGGTGACCGGCGTCCCGCAGCCCAAACACGGCGCGCCCGTGCGGGCGTAGACGGCGTGGTGCTCCTGGTAACTGCCGGGCGCGCCGCCGAGGTCGAGATAGCGCGCGTCGGAGAGCGTCGAGCCGCGCGCCGCGACCGCGGCGGCGAGCACCTCCCCGATCGCGGCGACGAGCCGGCCGTGCTCGACGGGGGCCAGCGAGCACGCGGCGCGTGCGGGGCGCAGGCCTGCGCGGAACAGGATCTCGTCCGCGTAGATGTTGCCGATGCCCGCGAGCACCTTCTGGTCGAGCAGCAGCGTCTTCAGGGCGCAGCGCCGCCGCTTGGCGAGCGCGGCGAGCCGGTCCGCGTCGATCCCGTCGACGAGGGGGTCGGGTCCGAGGGCCGCGAGGGCACTGGGACGCCCGCTCGCCTCGAGGGCGTCGGCGACGAACAGCTCGCCGAAGGTGCGCGGATCGACAAAGCGCAGCTCGCTCCCGTCATCGAGCCCGATCACGGCCCGCGTGTGGTGGGCGAGGGGCGCGCCGGCCCCGACGTGGAGGAGCTGCCCGCTCATGCGCAGGTGGACGACGAGGGCCTCGCCCCCCTCGTCGCCGGCGCCCCCGCCGAGGGGAACGACGAGGTACTTACCCCAGCGGGCGGCTCCGGAGACGAGGCGCCCCGAGAGCGCCGCGACGAGCTGCGCGGGATCCTGGCGGCGGACGGTGCGCTCGCCAAAGAGCGCGACCGAACAGACCCGGCGGCCGACCACCGCGGCCTCGAGGCCGCGGCGCAGGGTCTCGACCTCGGGGAGCTCAGGCATTTCCGGGCGACGCGCCGAGCAGAGCGAGCGCCTCGGTCGCCGCCTGGCGCTCGGCCGCCTTCTTGCTGGGCCCGCTTCCTTGCCCGAGGGGCGCGCCAGCGACGCGCACCGTCGCGCTGTAGGTGCGCGCGTGGTCCGGGCCGCGGTCGCGCACCTCGTAGACGGGGGGCCCGAGGCCCTTGCGCGCGCAGAGCTCCTGCAGGCGGTTCTTCGCGTCGCCGAGCTCGGCGCGCTCGGCCTCGGCGGCGAGACGGTCACCGAGCAGCGCGCGCACGAAGGCTGCAGCGGCCTCGAGGCCGCGCGACAGGTGCACGGCGCCGATCAGCGCCTCGAGGGCGTCGGCGAGGATCGAGGGCTTCGTGCGCCCCCCGGAGCCGTCCTCGCCGCGGCCGAGGCGCAGTGCGGCACCGACGCCGAGCTCGGCGGCGACGGGCGCGAGGGTGTCGGTGCTCACGAGCGTCGCGCGCACCCGGGAGAGGTCGCCCTCGGCGAGATCGGGGTAGGCGGCGTAGAGGGCGGCGGCGACGACGAGGTCGAGAACGGCGTCGCCGAGGAACTCGAGACGCTCGTTCGAGCTGGTCCCCGGGTGCTCCGCGCACCAGGAGCGGTGCGTCAGCGCGAGCTCGACGAGCGCCGCGTCGTCGATGTGCGCGGCGAGGCGCTCCCCGAGCGGCCCCGTGCCGGCGAGCTGGCTCAGGCGACCTCCAGCTTGGCCGAGACGTAGTCGACCGCGTCGCGCACGGTCCGTAGGTCCTCCAAGTCCTCGTCGTCGATGCGGAAGCCGCTGACGCGCCGGGACAGGTCCTCTTCGAGCGCCTCGACCAGCTCGATCAGCGCCAGGGAGTCGGCGTTCAGGTCCTCGGCGAAGGAGGAGGACTCGCTGATCGCGTCCGGCTCGATCTCCAAGATCTCCGCGAGCTGGGCGCGGACGAGCTCGAGCACCTCCGCCCGGTCCATGCGGCCAGCGGCCGCCGTCGCATCCGCCACGTCTGTCCCCTCCTCCTCGTCGCTTTCAGCCTGGCAGCTCGGCGGGCACGCCGGCCACCGCGGTGTGGACCTGCCCCACGAGATCGCTCTCGGCCAGCTCGTGTGCGACGCGGCACGCGTTGAAGATCGCGCGCGCGGACGAGCTGCCGTGGCTGATCACACAGACGCCGTCGACGCCGAGAAGGAGCGCCCCGCCCGTCTCCTCGGGATCCACCTCGGCCGCCGCCGGCAGCAGGTAGGGCAGCAGCACGTCGCCGGCCGCCTTGGTCTCGGGCGTCGCGCCCAGCGCTGCGGTGAGGATCCCCATGAAGACCCCCATCGCACCCTCGAGGGCCTTCAGGGCGACGTTGCCGGTGAACCCGTCGGTGACGACCACGTCGGCCTGGCCGGTGAGCAGATCGCGCCCCTCGACGTTGCCGACGAAGCGGACCCCGGCGGCCGCGGCGAGACGCGCGTGGGTCTGCTTCACGAGGGGGCTGCCCTTGCTCGACTCCTCCCCGTTGGAGAGCAGCGCGACCGCGGGCTCGGCGGTGCCGTAGCGCGCGTGCACGTAGGCCGAGGCCATCTGGGCGAACTGGACGAGCCACTCGGGCTGACACTCGGGGTTCGCGCCCGCGTCGATGAGGACCGTCGGCGCGCCCTTGCGCCCGGGCACGGGCAGCGGGGTCGCGATCGCCGGGCGCGCGACGCCCTTCAGCCGGCCCATGCGCAGCAGCGCCGCGGCCATCGCCGCGCCGGTGTTGCCGGCGCTCACCATCGCCGCGGCGCGCCCGTCACGCACGGCCTCGGCGCAACGCACGAGCGTTGCGTCCTTCTTCTGGCGCACCGCGCGCGCCGGGTCCTCGTCCATCGCGATGACCTCGCGAGCATCGAGGAGGTCGAAGCCCGACACGTCGCCGAGGCTGCCGTCACCCGGGCCGACGAGCAGGATCTCGATGCCGAGCTCCTCCCGGGCGCGTCGCGCCCCGGCGAGGATCTCATGAGGGGCCCTGTCGCCCCCCATGACGTCGAGCGCGACGGGGAGGATCAGTCGACCTCGATCGCCTGGCGACCCTTGTACCAGCCGCAGTTCGGGCAGACGACGTGCGGCAGCTTGGCGTGCCGGCACTGCGGGCAGCGGCTCTGGGCGGGCAGGCTGAGGCGCCACGCCGAGGCACGCCGGCTTCGGCTCTTGGCCTTGGAGGTCTTCTTCTTCGGAACAGCCATCGGTCCTTCTCTCCCTCGTCCCCGGCCGGGACCCGTGGCGCCGCAGCGGCGCCTTCTGGCTACGGCGAGCCGTCGGCGCCCTGTCGGGGGCGCGGCCGCCCGCCACCGCTCTCGGCGCGCCCCCCGGTGAGGACCGAGAGGCCCGCCCAGCGCGGGTCGGGTGCCGGCACGCACGAGCAGGGCTCGAGGTTCCGGTCGGCGCCGCACTCGGGACACAGCCCGAGGCATCCCTCGCCGCAGAGGGGCGCAAGCGGCAGGTCGAGGATACACGCGTCGTGGACGATCGGCTCGAGGTCCAGCTCGTCACCGTCGAGGCGGTAGGTCGTCTCCTCGTCGCCGTGCTCGACGCACAGCTCCCGGACCTCGGCGACGAGCTCGCCGGACGTGGGCTTCAGGCAGCGGCGGCACTCCCCCCTCCAGCGGGCACGCACGGTCGCGGTGACGAGGATCCCCTCGTGGACGGACTCGAGGCGCGCCTCGAGCTCCACGGGCTCTTCCTCGGGCACCGCCGAGCCGCTCACCGCGAGCTCGCTCAGGGGCGCGCCGATGCGCAACGTGCGCACCTTGCCCGGTTGGCGCCGCAGGTCCCCGACCTCGACGCGGAAGGGGTGCGCGTCCCGGCGGCGACCGGCCGCGCCTCGTGTCGACTCCACGGCAGCCTCCTTCGGCGCGTGCGCGCTCCTCAGTGGACGTCCTGGTCGAAGAAGCCCTCGTCGACCGGCGCCAGAGGCGGCGCGTTGCGGCCCTCCTTCTCGTCGGGCTCGGGCACGACGGCGAGGCGCTCGCGCCCGGCCCTCACGGCGCGCAGCGTCTTGTCGAGCGCGATCTCGAAGCCCGCGAGCTTGCGGTCCACGTAGTCGTCGGCCTCGTGGCGGATGCGGCGCGCCTCGCTCTCGGCGTCGACGAGGACCCGCTCGGCCTCGTGGCGCGCCTGGCGGACGACCTCCGAACGCTGGACGAGGTGCGCGGCCTGGGCGCGCGCGGCGTCGATCACCTCGGTGGCCTCGAGCTCGGCGCGTGCGCGGATGTCGTCGCGGTCCTGGAGCAGCCGCCGGGCGCGCAGGATCTCCGACGGCAGCGCGTCGCGCGCCTGGGCGATCAGCTCGAGCAGCTCGTCACGCGCGATGAGCGCCGAGGACGACAGCGGCATCGACTTCGCGTGCTCGACGACGTCGTAGACCTCGTCCAAGAGGCGGGCGACGTCCGCCGTACCGGCGTCGTGCACCGGTACGGCGCCGCGGCCGTCCTGCTCGTCGACGTCGTAGAACTCATCCACCGAAGCGCTCCTTCATCAGGGCGGCGACGGGCTCGGGAACGAACGCGCCGACGTCGCCGTCGTAGCGGGCGACCTCGCGGATCAGGCGCGAGGCGATGAACGAGTAGGAGGAGCCCGTCGGGACAAAGAGCGTCTCGACACCGGCCAGCTGGCGGTTCATCTGGGCCATCTGCAGCTCGTTCTCGAAGTCCGACACCGCGCGCACGCCCCGGACGATGACGTCGGCGCCGACCTGGCGCGCGACGGTGACGGTCAGCTCCTGCTCCATCGCCACGACCGAGAGGCGCTCGGTCGTGCCGACGCAGGTCTTGATGAGCGCGATGCGCTCTTCGAGGCTGAACAGCGGCTCGCGCTTTGCCGGGTTGCGGACCACCGCGACGACGACGGCGTCGAACAGCCGCAGCGCGCGCTCGACGACCTCGAGGTGGCCGTTGTGGAACGGGTCGAAGGATCCGGGGAAGAGCGCCGTTGTCACGACCGCTCCTTCCTCTCCGCACCGGCCGGCTCCGGCTCTCCCGGTCGCGGGGTTGCGCACTGCTCCCCGCCGTCGCGGACCTGGCGCGCGACGCTGACGAGCGTAGTGCCGTAGCGGTAGTGGCGGTGGAGCTCGAGCGTGGCGGGCAGCGCGACGGGCCGGTCGGACTCGAGCACGACGACGTCGGAGCGCACGAGGGGGAGCAACCGGTCCCACTGCGCGAAGCGGTAGGGCGGATCGAGCAGGACGAGGTCGAAGCGCGGCCCGCCGGCGAGGAAGGAGAACAGGTCGCCGCGCAGCACGCGCACCCCCCCGTGCCCCGAGAAACCGGTCCTTTGGAGGTTCTCCTCGATCTGCGCGGCGGCGACGCGGTCGGCCTCGACGAAGGTCACCGCCGCCGCGCCCCGCGACAGGGCCTCGATGCCGAGCGCGCCCGAGCCGGCGAAGCCGTCGAGGACCCGGGCACCGCTGAGCACGCCGAGGTGGGTGAGGACGTCGAAGACCGCCTCGCGCACCCGGTCCGCGGTCGGCCGGACCGCCGCCGAGCGCGGCGCCCGGAGGATCCGCCCGCGCGCGCTGCCGCCGATCACCCGCACCACTGCACGGTACCGCCGGGCGCGCCGGGTCCCGGGAGCGCCTCTCTCAGCTGCGCAGCAGGTACTCGGCCTCCTCCTCCCCGATGAACAGGCGCAGCTCGCCGGCGAGCAGGGGGTGGCGGGCGAGCACCGGGTCGGACGCCACGATCTCCTCGGCCGCTCGGCGCGCGGCGAGGACCAGGTCGCGGTCGCGTCGCAGCGACGCGACGCGCAGGTCGTTTCGGCCCTTCTGGCGGGCGCCGAGCACCGTGCCCTCCCCGCGCAGCTCGAGGTCGACGTCCGCGAGCAGGAAGCCGTCGCTCGTCGCCTCGAGCGCTTCGAGGCGGCGGCGCGCGTCGTCACCGACGCCTTCCTCGTCCGCGAGCAGATAGCACCACGACGGGTGCGTCCCCCGCCCGACCCGGCCACGCAGCTGGTGCAGCTGGGCGATCCCGAAGCGGTCCGCGTCGCAGACGACCATCACGGTCGCACCGGGCAGGTCGACGCCGACCTCCACGACGGTCGTCGCGACGAGCACGTCGAGCTCGCCCGCCCGAAGACGCGTCATGACCTCGTCCTTCTCGGACGCCCGCAGCTGGCCGTGGAGCAGGCCGACCCGCAGGCCCGCCAGCTCGCCCGCCGAGAGGCGTGCCGCCTCCTCCACGGCCGCGCGTGCCGGGCGGCCGGCCGCGCTCGGGGCTGCGGGCGCGACGTCGGGATCGAACCCGGGGTCCTGTTCGGGCGCGCCCGCACGCACGAGCGGGCAGACGACGAAGGCCTGGCGGCCGGCGGCCACCTCGGCACGCACGCGCGCGAAGGCGGCGGCCTCCCCGTCGCGGTCGCGCACCCACTGCGTCGCGACGGGGGTGCGCCCGGCGGGCAGCTCGTCGAGGACGCTGTAGTCGAGGTCGCCGTAGACGGTCATCGCGGCGGTGCGCGGGATCGGCGTCGCGGTCATGACCAACAGGTCCGGGTCGTGGCGCGCCCGCGGGGAGGCCGCCCCCTTCTCGCGCAGCGCGGCACGCTGGTCGACGCCGAAGCGGTGCTGCTCGTCGATGACGACGACGCCGAGCGAGGCGAACGCGACGTCGTCGGTGATCAGCGCGTGGGTCCCGACGACGAGGTCGACCGCCCCGCTGCGCAGGCCCGCCACGACCCGACTGCGCTCCGCGGCGGACGTGCGGCTCGTGAGCAGCTCCAGCGCGAGCGCGCGGCCGGCGCCGCCCCCGCCGGCCCCGGGGACGGCCATCGCGGCCAGCATGGCGCGTGCGCCGAGGAAGTGCTGCTCGGCGAGCACCTCGGTCGGAGCCATCAGGGCGCCCTGATGGCCGCCCTGGACACCGTAGAGCAGGCTCGCCAGGGCGACGACGGTCTTGCCCGCGCCCACGTCCCCCTGGAGGAGCCGGTGCATGGGCAGCGGCGAGGCGAGGTCCCGCGCGATCTCGGCGATGACGCGGCGCTGCGCCGCGGTCGGGGCGAAGGGCAGGCCGGCGAGGAACGCCTCGACGAGGTGGCGGTCGGCGTCGGGTGGTGCGACCTCGTGCGCGATCCCCCGGGCGGCACCGGCCGCGGCGCGCTTGCGCATCACGAGCGCGACCTGGAGGCGCAACAGCTCGTCGAACGCGAGACGCCGGCGTGCCGGGGCCGTCTCGGCCTTGGCCGCGGGACGGTGGATCTGGTGGAAGGCGGCGGTGCGCCCGACGAGGCCGTGGCGCTGCCTGAGCGCCGGGGGCAGGGGGTCCGCGAGCTCCCCGGCCCGCTCGAGCGCCTCGTGCATGCACTTCTCGATGAAGGCCGAGGTGATGCCCGCCTTCTCGGACTCGGGGTAGACGGGCACCACCCGGGCCGCGCGCTCGACGGTGACGTCGTCTGCGAGGCGTTGGATCCTGGGGTTCTGGAGCTGGAGCGTGCGGCGGTAGCGGGCGACCTTGCCGTAGGCGACGACGCGCTGGCCGACGTGCAGCTGGCGCGCGATCCAGGGCTGGTTGAACAAGGTGCAGGAGATCTCGCCGGTGTCGTCCGCGAGCAGGACCTCGACCAGGAGCCGGCCGCGCGCCCGGCGGGTGGCGACGCGCGCGACGCGCGCGTCGATGCTCGCCGACTCGCCCTCGCAGAGAGCCGCGACCGCGACGAGGTCGCTGCGGTCCTCGTAGCGGTTCGGATAGGTCGTGACGAGGTCGAGGACCGTCTCGATGCCGACCATGGCGAAGCGCTCGGCGCGGCGCGCGCCGACGTTGCGCAGCTCGTCGATCCGGTGCCCCGCGAGCTGCGCCAGCGTGCGCCCGCTGCGCGGGGAGACGTGCGCTGGCGCGCTCACGGGCGCGCCCGATCGCGGCTCACTCGATCGAGACGAGGAAGGGATAGAGGGGTTGGCCACCGCGATGCTCCTCGACGGCGACGGCGGGGCGGTGGAGCTTCAGCCACTCGGTCACCTGGCGGACCTCCCCGGCGCCGATCCCCGCGCCGACGATCAAGGTGACGAGCTCGTGGTCGTCGGCGACCAGCCGGTCGAGCAGCGCGCGGGTCGCCTCGACAAGAGTCGCCCCCCGCGCCACGATGCCGGCGCGGCTGAGCCCGATCCACTCGCCGGCCGCCACCGGCCCGATCGGTGTCTCCGCGGCGCGGATCGCCTGGGTCACCTCCCCGGAGACGACCCGGGCAGCGGACTCGGCCATCTGCTGCTCATTCTCCTCGCTGCCGGCCTGCGGGTCGTACTCGAGCAGCGCGGCGAAACCCTCGGGGACACCCGGCGTCGGCACGACCCGCACCGGCTTTCCGGCCGCGTCGGCCGCCTGGCGCGCGACGGGGACGATGTTGGAGTTGTTCGGGAGCACGACGATCTCGTCGCCCGGCGCGCGCGCGATCGCGTCGAGCAGGTCCGCGGTCGAGGGGTTCATCGACTGGCCGCCGTCGACGACCTCGGCGACCCCGAGGGAGCGGAAGATCCGCTTGATCCCGTCCCCGGTCGCCACCGCGATCACCGAGGTGTGCGCCGGCGGCCCCGGCTCGGCCGAAGGGGATGCGGTGGCCGCCTGGCGGACCCACTGCTCCTCCTCCACCTGCTCGTCGAGGTCGGTGACCCGGATCTCCCGGGGCCGGCCGACATCGAGGCCCGCCTCGATCGCGGCGCCGATGTCGTCGGTGTGCACGTGGCAGTTCCACATCCCCTCGCCGCCGACGACGACGATCGAGTCGCCGATCCCCGCCCAGACCTCCTTGAACGCCGCCATCGCCTCGTCGGGCGCCTCGAGCAGGTACATCACCTCGTAGCGCAGGCGTCCGGCCCCCGCGACCGCGACCGCCGGTCCGTCGCCGAGCGCGGCGGTGGTCGCCGTCGAGACCAGCGCCGCCACCGTGGCGGGCAGGGCGAGCGCGCTCGGCATCGGCTGGTCGGCGACGACGGAGACCATCGCCTCGAACAGCAGCAGCAGCCCCGCGCCCCCCGCGTCGACGACGCCGGCCTCGGCGAGGACCGCGAGGAGCTCGGGCGTGCGCCACAGCGCGTCCTTGGCGCCGTCGCGGGCAGCGCACAGCACGGCGGCGAGGTCGAGGTTGGCCTTGACGGCGCCGGCCGCGGCCTCGGCGGCCGAGGCGGCGACGGTGAGGATCGTCCCCTCGACCGGACGCAGGACCGCATGGTGTGCGGCGTCGGACGCGGCGGCGAGCGCGTCGGCGACGCGCGCGGGTGCGGGCGACGCCGCGGTGGCGAGCGAGCGCCCCAACGCCCGGAGGAGCTGGCAGAGGATCACCCCGGAGTTCCCCCGCGCCCCCATGAGGGCGCCGTGGCCCACGGCCTCCGCGACCGCGGGGAGCTCGCCGGCCTCGTCGAGCCCGCGCTCTTCGAGCTCGCGCAGCGCCGCGACGGCGGTGAGGAACATGTTGGTGCCGGTGTCCCCGTCGGGGACCGGGTAGACGTTCAGGCGGTTGAGGGTGTCCCGGTGGGACTCGAGGCCCGCCGCGAAGGCGCGCAGCGAGGCGACGAGCTCCCGGGCGCCGAGCTCGCTCGCTGTCACGGCGCAGGCTGGCGCACGGGCAGGCGGGGACCGGCACCCCGGTGGCCGCTCGGGCCGGCGTGGTGGCGGGGCATCGACGGGATGGTAACCTAGCCCGCCGGTTGAAGGCGTCCTGACCTGGGGTCGGCCGCCGGTGCCGACGTCCTCCCCGACGAGGGGTCCCCGACAATTGAGGTGTGCGTCGCCGTGGCAGCGGTCTGTGAGGTCTGTGGCAAGAAGCCGAGCTTCGGCATGAGCGTCTCGCACTCGCACCGCCGGACCAAGCGGCGCTGGGACCCCAACATCCAGCGGGTCCGCGCGCTCGTCAACGGGACCGTCCGGCGCCTCAACGTCTGTACCTCGTGCATCCGGGCCGGCAGGGTGACCAAGCCGCCGGTGCGCACCTACCGCGCCAGCGAGGCCTAGACACCCGCCCGGTGGCGCCACCCGGCGATCGGGAGCGGCGCCTCCTGGAGCCGGCGCCGCGACGGGTCGGCGACGAGCCGCCCGATCTCGATCGGTGGCGCGAGGCCGGCGGCGGCGTGCGCGGCCACGAGCGCGCCGGGGTCGGCGAGCGCGACGACGAGCTCGTAGTCCTCGCCGCCGCCGAGTGCCTCCGCCTCGCTCGCCTCCGGGGCGGTCGGGACGGTGTCGAGTTCCACGCCGACCCCCGAGGCGCGTGCGAGCCGGTCGAGGTCCAGCCCGAGGCCGTCGGAGACGTCGATCATCGCCCGTGCCCCGGCGACAGCCGCGGCGCGCCCCGCGGCCAGGCGCGGGACTGGGCGCCGGTGGGCCGCCACGGCGGGCCCCTCGGCGGCCGGATCGGCACGCAGCAGGCGTAGCCCCGCGGCCGCCGCACCGAGCGGTCCGCTCACCAACACGGCGTCACCGGGCCGGCCCCCGGCGCGGGTGACCGGCGGGCGGCCGTCGGTCGTCCCGAGGACCGCGAGGGAGACGCACAGCCCGCCACCGAGCGGCGGCGCCGAGAGGTCGCCGCCGACGACGGGACAGGAGAAGGCGGCGGCCGCCTCTTCGAGGCCGTCGTAGAGGGCGTCGAGATCGTCACCGAGGCCACCGGCGAGCGCGACGACACAGCGCAGCGGTCGGCCGCCCATGGCGGCGATGTCGCTCAGGTTCGCCGCGAGCAGCTTCCAGCCCACATCCGCGAGGCTCGACAGACGCCGGTCGAAGTGGACACCCTCGGCGACGAGGTCCGTCGCGAACAGCAGCGGTCCGCGATCCCCGGCGAGCACCGCGGCGTCGTCACCGATCCACACCTCGCCGGCCGGCGGCGGCGGCAGGCGCGCCGCCAGCCGGGCGAGGGCCTCCTCCTCGCCCGCAAGGCTCCGACGCTGCGCGGGGCTCGTCACCGCCGGGAGGGTACCGTGCGTCGGCCGGGCGCGCGGCGAAGGGCCTCCCCCGGCGCGACCAGCGCGCCGAGGACGACGAGGCCGAGTGCACAGAGGGCGAGGCCCAGGCTGAGCAGCGGCGGCCAGTAGCTGAGCACCACCTGGCTCGTGCCCACCGGGAGCGCGACGGCGAGCAACGCCCCGCCCGCCGCGCGCTGCAGCGCGAGCGGGCGACCGGACGCGCTCGCCCGCCAGCCGGGCTCGTCAGTGATCGCGACGCGCACGACGCCGGGACGTGCGAGCTCGACGCTGAACTTGGCGCGCGCGTCGCCGAAGAAGCGCAGAGGGGCACGCACCACCGCTTTCGCGCCCGGTGCCGGCGCGACGCCCGACAGCCCTGTGAAGCGGCGGAGGACCTCCTCGCCGAGGCGCGCCACGACGACCGTCCCCCGCGGCGGGGCGTCGGTCAGGGATCGGCGCAGGGCGACGAGGAGGTGGGGGCTTCTCGCCGCCGCGCGCAGCGCCGCGGCGGCGGCGCCGGCCATCGTCGCGAGCGGTGCCGGCTTGGGGAGGGCCGACGAGGCCGTCGCGGCGAGGTAGGCGGCGAGCCGGCCGGGTGCCGCCGGTTCGTAGGCGCCGATGAGCGCCGGCTGCTCGACCCACCACTCGAGGTCGTCGAGGACGCCGGCGGCCGTCGCAGGTGCCGTCACCCCGGCGGCCCGAAGCCCGCGGCGCACGCGGCGCGCCGCGTCGTCGGTGAGCCGCCAGCTCACGCGGGCCGGTTCCAGGACGTCGCTCACCCCGAGCGCGGCGGCCACGCGCCGCGTCGTCACGGGCGGGACAAAGCTCGTCACGTCGTCGGCCACCTCGGCTGCTGCGAGACCCGGTGCCGGCGCGACCGCCGCCCACGCCCGCTCGAGGGCGCGGGGGATCGTGCCGTCGTAGCCGGCGAGCTCGCGCAGGCCGAAGGCGGCGTTCAAGTTGGCGATGACCCCGAGGTGGACCGCGACGAACGCCGGGTGCTCCCCACCGAGCGCGACCAGGCCCCCGTCGGCTGCGGCGACGGCGCGGCTCAGCGCGGGTGTCTCGGGCAAGAACACCGACGCCCAGGTGTTGGCCGGCGCGCTCGCGGCGATCAGCGCGCCGGCCTGGGCGGCGGGCAGAAGCAGGGTCGACAGCGCCGTGAGGCGCCCCGCACCGACGGCGCGCGCCACAGCGAGGAGCGCGAGCGCGGCGAGGGGCACGAGACCGACGAGCGCGCCGTCGACGCGGGCCGCGCGCACGGCCGGGGCGAGGCCCTCGAGCGCCCCGGCGAGCACAAGCAGGGTCGGGACCACCGCGAGGAGGACGAGACCGCCGAGCACGAGCGGCCGGGACCGGCGCGCGGAGTCGAGGCCGACCGCGGCGAGCACGGCCACGAGCTCGCCGAAGACGAGGAGCCCGCGTCCGAACGCGATCGACTTCAGGACCGGGATCGCCTGTTCGGCGCGCGCGACGACAGAGAAGCCGAGCGCGAGCACCAGCACGCCCGCGGCGGCGACGCCGGTCGCGACGACGGCACGGTTCCGGCGGCGGGCCACGAGCGCGAGGAGCGCGAGGGCGACGGCGGCGGGACCGAGAAAGGCCGCGGTCTCGTAGTAGTTGCTCGGCCCGAACCAGCCGCCCGGGGCGGGCGAGCCGTCGTAGCCGGGGTCGACGAGCCGCCACAGCGCCCGTGGCGGCAGCAGGGCGGGGAGGCGCCCCACCGACACGCTGGCAAGGAGCACCCGCAGCGCGGGCAGCCATGCCGGCGCGCAGAGCCCCGCGCCGAGCGTGACGGCGGCGCCGAGCGCTGCGAGTCGCGACGCGGCGCCGGGGCGGCGCCGCGCTGCGACGACCACCGCGAGGAGGGCGCCCGCGACGGCCTGGATGACGAGGACCTCGGGGAAGCCCGACAACCCGGCCGCGGCGATGGCGCACGCGAGCGCGCCGACCCGCCGCCGCGTCGGGCGCTCGAGCACGAGCAGCTCGCCGGCGAGGATCCACCCCGTCCAGGCCGCGACCCCGGCCTGGGGCCATCCCGCCCACGCGGCGAGCGGTCCGGCGAGCTCCCCGGTCAGGCCCCCGAGCAGGGCGGGGACCCGACCGGCCCCAAGGACACGCGCCGCCGCGTAGCAGCCGGTGCCCGCGACGAGGAGCTTGACGAGGACGACCGTGGTGTAGGCCCAGCGCAGCGGGACGAGGTAGGAGACGACAGAGGGAAGCGAGAGGGGCGCGGACTGTAGGTTCGCGAGCTCAGGCAGGCCGGTCAGCACGTAGGGGTCCCACAGCGGGAGATGGCCCGCGTGCACGGCCCGCCAGTTGAGGATCGCCCACACCGCGTCCTGGCGGGCCGTGTCCCCGTTGACGACGTTGTGCAGGCCCCGAAGCGCACCCTGGTCGAGCCCGTAGCGCAACGCCAGGTCGAAGGCGCCGTAGAAGGGGGCGTGCAGGCCGGGCAGGCACCACAGCGCCGCCGCGACGCAAAGGACCACGACTGCCGCCGCGTCACGGCGCCGGCGCGCCAGCACACCCGCGCGCACTGTGACCGCCCGGGCGACCCGCGCCCGTGAGACCCCCGCGCGCCGCGGCCTGGCCGCCGGCGCCTCCTCGCGGGTCGGCGTGCGCACCTAGGGTGCCGGCGCGGGCGCGGTTCTTCGCCGGCGCGCCAGCTGGGCCGTGACGTAGGTCGATGCCGCCAGGGTCCCGGCGACGGCGACGACGACGTCGCCCACCCACAGCGGGAAAGGGATCACTACCCCGGCGAGGGAGGCGACCACCCAGAACAACTGGAGGCGGGTCTCCTGTCGGCCGAAGGCGCGGCCGAGCAGCACCGGGCTCACGTGGCGCTGCACGATCGAGTCGAGCGCCGGCTTCGCGCTCGTCGGCCCGACGCCGACGACGAAGGTGAGCAGTGCCTGCGCCCACAGGTCGCCGATGAGCGCCGCCGCGAGCGCGCCGAGCGCGATCGCGACGAGGGCGGCGGTGATGATCTGGCCCTCGGACAGCCATCGGCGCAGCCGCGGCACGAGCAGCGACCCGAGGAGCGACCCGGCGCCGCTCGCCGCGAGCAGGAGGCCGAACCACCACGTCCCGACGTGCGCGCGCCGCAGGGCGAAGGCGAGAAAGAACTCGACGAACCCGACCGTGGCGCGCGCGACCGACATCGCACCGAGCGCCGCGCGCACCTGGACCGGGTAGAGGGGGAGCCCGAGGACGCGCCGGGCCGCACGGACCTCGGCGACTCTTGGCGGAGGCCCGGTGCGCCCGCGCGCCGGCCTCGGACGGGGACGCGGCAGGCGCAGCGCGACGAGGGTGGCGACGACGAAGACCGCGGCCGCGAGGCGCAGAACCCAGGGCGCGCCGAGCTTGAGCAGCCCGACGCCGATGGGGAAGGCCACGAAGCCGCCGATCGACGCGATGACCGCGAGGCGCGCGTTCGCCGTCGCGAGGTCGTCGGCGTCACCGGTCAGCGCGGGGACGAGCGCGGCGCGGGTGACGAGGTAGAGCTTGCCGAGGACGAGGACGCCGAAGGCCTCGGGGAAGAGCAGGAGGTCGTGCACGTGCTGGCCCATCGCGAGGCACAGCAGTGCCGAGCCCCCGTTTGCCACGGCGACGCTCGCGCGCCGCGCCCGCAGCCCGCGGTCGAGGAGCGGGCTGAGAGCAGGTCCGACGAGCGCGAAGGGCGCGATCGTGAGGAGGAGGTAGAGAAGGACCTTGCTTTCGGCCGCGTGCGGGGAGATCGAGAAGAACAGCGACCCTGCGAGCGAGACGGTGACGAGCGTCGTGCCGGCGGCTTGCAGGGTGTGGACGAGAGCCAGTCTCCCGAAGCCACGCCGCTGGTCGAACAGGTCCGCGAGCGACGCACGCACGACGGCGAGGAGGCGGACGATTCCCCCCCGGAGACCCATTGCCGCCATGCTACGGCCCGGGTCCCGCGACCCCGGGGGCGGTCGCGCTCAGCCGAACAGGTCGTCGAGTGCCGAGCGCGTCGGGACCGCGGACTCCGGAAGGTATGCGCCGTACCCGCTGCGCTCGATCTCCGCCGCCAGGCCGGCGTCGCCGGACTGGACGATCCGCCCGTTGACGAGCAGGTGGACCGCGTCGGGGCGCAGCTCGGCGAGGAGGCGGTTGTAGTGCGTGATCGCGAGCACGCCGAGCCCGGGCGTGCCGGGTGGGGGCTCGTGCACCGCGGCCGCGACGCGCCGGGCGACCTGGCGGAGCGCGTCGACGTCGAGTCCGGAGTCGAGCTCGTCGAGCACGGCGATGCGCGGCGCCAGCGCGACGAGCTGGAGGGTCTCGACCCGCTTGCGCTCGCCACCGGACGTCCCGACGTTCAGCGGCCGGCCGAGCAGACCCGGCGCGAGCCCGATGCTCTCCGCCTCGCCGGCGAGCCGCCTGGTCAGCGCGTCGGGGTCCGCGTCGTCCACGCGTCCACGCGCCCGCAACGCCTCGGCAAGCACCGCGGCGACGGGGACGCCGGGGACCTCGGTGGGCTCCTGGGGTGCGAGGAACAGACCGGCGACCGCCCGCTCCCAGGTCGGCAGGCCGAGAAGCTCGCGCCCGTCGAGGCGGACGGAGCCACCGAGCACCGCGTAGTCGCGATGGCCGAGCAGCACGGCGCTGAGCGTGCTCTTGCCGGCGCCGTTCGGCCCCATGACGGCATGCACCTCGCCGCTTCTCACCACGAGGTCGACGCCGAAGAGGATCTCCCGGCCCGCCACGGCGGCGCGCAGGCCCTCGATGACGAGCTCGCTCACGGCAGGACCACGTGGACGTCGTCGCCGACGATCTCGACCGCGTAGGTCGCGACGGGCCGCGTCGCGGGCAGGTTCTGGGGCTCCCCCGTCACGAGGGAGAACACGCTGCCGTGCGCCCAGCACTCGACCTCGCAGGTTTCGGGGTCCACCTCGCCGTCGGAGAGGTTGTAGTCCTCGTGGGAGCAGAGGTCCGCGATCGCCCGCACGCCGTCCGCACAGCGCGCGAGGCAGATCTCCCGACCCTCGACGACGACGCCGAGCGCGGCGCCGACCTTGAGCTCCTCGAGGGCGCAGACGCGCACCCGCGTCGTCACCGCCCGCTCCCCGCCCGCGCGAGCAGCGCCGCCTCGCGCCCGCCGGGGACGAGGCGCTCGGCGACCACGGAGCGCACGTGGGCCGCAATCCCCGCGTGCGGGGCGCGCGCCAGAAGGTCCTCGAAGAACCCGAGGAGGATGAGCCGCTCGGCGACCGCCGTCGGCACCCCGCGGGACTCCAAGTAGAAGAGCTGCTCGCTGTCGATCGGTCCGACGGCGGACGCGTGGCTGCAACGCACGTCGTTCTCCTGGATGTCGAGGTTCGGCACCGAGTAGGCCTCGGCGCTCTCGGAGAGCACGAGGTTCCTGTTGGTCTGGGCGGCGTCCGCGCGCCGCGCGCCACGGTGCATCGTGACGAGCCCGGTGTAGACCGAGCGCGCGGCGTCCGCGACCGCGCCCTTGAACACGAGGTCGCTTCGCGTATGGGGCGCGACGTGCTCCTGGAACGTCCGGAACTCCTGGACCTGGGTTCCCTGTCCGAGGTACGCGGCGAGCAGCTCGCTCTCGGCGCCCTCGCCGGCGAGCACGGTGCGGCTCCACTGCCGCGCGTAGGCTCCTCCGAGCGCCGCGGTGAACGAGCGCAGCACCCCGGCGCGCCCGACGCCGGCCGCCTGATAGGCGAGCTGCCAGGAGCGCTCGCCGAGCTCCTGGGCGACCGCGTGGACAAGGCGGGCGTCGGACGCGACGTCGATCTCGGTGACCGGCACGCTCAACAGCTCGTCGTCGAGCGACACATAGACCTCGATCACCGTCGCTTCCGCACCCGGACCGACCTCGACCAGGGTCCGCGGGAACACCGCCCGCCCCTGCGACGCGGGGCCGAGCGCGTGCACGAGGACAAGTGGCGCCTCGATGCGCGCGCGGGGCGGGACGACGACGCTGAGCCCGTCGGCGAGCAGCGCGTCGGCGAGAAGGACGAAGGCGTCAGGCCCCGAGCCGAGCTGGCGCCCGAGGGCCGCGGGCGCGCTCTCGGCCGCGGCGAGGGAGTCGATCCGGGCCCCCACGCCGAGCGCGGACGCGCCCAGCTCGAGGCCGACGAGCGCGCCGTCCAGGGTGACAGCGAGACCCGCACGCTCGCCGAGGTCGTCGAGCACCCCCGCGAGGCGCTGCGCGAGCCCTGCGCTCACGGCCTGCAGCCGCCCGAGCGCGTCCGGCGCGTCCGGGACCGGCCGGGCCGGTGGCGATGGCGCGAAGCGCCCCGGGTCGAGCTCGTCGAGGCGCCCGTAGCGCCAGTCCTCGTCACCGGGTTCCGGGAGCGTGGCGCCCGCCAGGGCCTCGAGCGCCGCGGCGCGGCGCGCGGCGAGCCACCCGGGGCCGCCGCTCCCCACGGCGCGCGCCCAATCGACAACTGCGGCAAGGTCGAGGCTGCTCAACGCCGGCCGCCGAATTCCGGCCGGTCGTCGCCGCGCTCGCCGCTCAGACGGCGCAGCGCGCGGCGCCATGCCGGCTCCTTGGCCGCGCGCCGGCGCGCGGCCTCCTCGAGGCGCGCCTCGGGAACGACCGCGTTCACGACACCCTCTGCCTCATCGAGCAGGCGCGCCACGTCCGCACCCGACTCCTCGGGAGCGAGCGGCTCCGCGCCGACCGGCGGCTCGATCAGGCTCCCGTGGGTCCAGCCGACGTCCGCGCGCCGCGGCTCGTAGTGGGCGCAGTCCTCCGGACAGCGCCAGGGGGCCTCGGGCGCGAGGTCGAGCACGCAAAAGCGCGCAACCTCGCCGGACGCGTAGGTCCGCGACTGGTAGTGCTTACACTCCTCGCGCATCGGCATGGGTGGACGTGATCCTCTCGCGCTGGCGGCACCCGGTGGGCTCAGCCGACAGCGCCCTCCATCTGGAGCTCGATCAGGCGGCTCCACTCGACGGCGTACTCCATGGGCAGGGTCCGGGTGATCGGCTCGATGAAGCCGTTCACGACCATGCTCGTCGCCTGCGCCTCGGACAGGCCACGGCTCATCAGGTAGAAGAGCTGGTCGTCGCCGACCTTGGACACGGTGGCCTCGTGGCCGATCTCCGCGTCCCGCTCGGCGACCTCCATATACGGCTTGGTCTCCGACACCGAGTCCTCGTCGAGAATGAGCGCGTCGCAGCGGACGAAGGACTTCGCGCGCGAGGCACCCGGGTCGACGTGCACCTTGCCACGGTAGGTCGTGGTCCCACCGTTCTTCGAGATCGACTTGGACACGATCGTGGAGGTCGTCTCGGGCGCGCCGTGGATCATCTTCGCGCCGGTGTCCTGGATCTGACCCTCGCCGGCGTAGGCCACCGACAGCACCTCACCGGAGGCCTTCGGCCCCATCAGGTACACCGACGGGTACTTCATCGTGAGGCGCGAGCCGATGTTGCCGTCGATCCACTCGACGTGCGCCTCGGCCTCCGCGCGGGCGCGCTTGGTCACGAGGTTGTAGACGTTGTTCGACCAGTTCTGGATCGTCGTGTAGGTGATCCGGCTCCCGGGCAGCGCGACGAGCTCGACGACAGCCGAGTGCAGGGAGTCCGTCGAGTACACCGGCGCCGAGCAGCCCTCGACGTAGTGCACCTGGGAGCCCTCGTCGGCGACGATCAGCGTCCTTTCGAACTGGCCCATGTTCTCGGCATTGATCCGGAAGTAGGCCTGCAGGGGCATGTCGACCTTCACCCCGGGCGGGACGTAGATGAACGATCCCCCCGACCACACCGCGGAGTTCAGCGCCGCGAACTTGTTGTCGTTGGCGGGGATGATCTTGCCGAACCAGCGGCGCACGATCTCGGGATAGTCGCGCAGCGCGGAGTCCATGTCCGTGAAGAGAACGCCCTGGCGCTCGAGGTCCTCGCGGTTGCGGTGGTAGACGACCTCGCTCTCGTACTGCGCGGTCACCCCGGCGAGGTACTTGCGCTCGGCCTCGGGGATCCCGAGCTTGTCGTAGGTCGCCTTGACCGCCTCGGGGAGGTCCTCCCAGTCGTTGACCTGCCGGTCGGTCGGCTTGATGTAGTAGTAGATGTCGTCGAAGTCGAGGTCGGGCATCTTCGACGCGAACCAGGGCACCATGGGCTTGGCGAGGAAGTACCTGAGGGCCTTCAGGCGCTTTTGCAGCATCCAGTCCGGCTCGCCCTTCATCGCCGACATCTCGCGGACGATCTCCTCAGACAGCCCCTTGCGCGGCTTGAACACGTAGTCCTCGACGTCGCTCCAGCCGAGGCTGTAGCGGCCAAGGTCGATCTGCGTCGTCATCGTGTCTGGCTCCGTCCGCCGACCAGGGTCGGCTGCTCGTGTGCCGGCGGGTGGGGTGGGCCCCCTCCGCCGGGATTTCTCCTACCGCCATAGTAACAATAACCCCGCCCCGCCTCTCCGGACCGGACGCAGCGGCGGCGCCGCAGGGGCGGCTGTGCTTACCTAGGACGATGTCCTTCGCCGACGATTTCCTCGCCGAATCCGTCGCCGTGCTCCAGGCCGTCGACCCCGCTGCCGTCGAGGCGTGCGCCGAGGGCCTCGCGGCGGTGCGCGCCCGGGGAGGCCGGCTGTTCATCCTCGGCGTCGGCGGCTCGGCCGGTCACGCGTCGCACGCCGTCAACGACTTCCGCAAGCTCTGTGGCCTGGAGGCCTACACGCCGACCGACAACGTGTCCGAGCTGACCGCCCGGGCGAACGACGAGGGCTGGGAGACGACCTTTGCCGCGTGGCTCGCGGGGTCCCGCCTGTCGGGCGGCGACGCCGTCCTCGTCTTCTCCGTCGGCGGCGGTGACGCCGAGCGCAACGTGTCGACGAACATCGTCCGGGCCCTCGAGCACGCGACGAGCGTCGGCGCGTCGGTCTTCGGTGTCGTCGGGCGCGACGGGGGCTATACGGCCAAGGTCGCGCAGGCGTGTGTCGTCATCCCCCCGCTCTTCCCCGACCACGTGACGCCGCACACCGAGGGTCTGGCTGCCGTCGTCTGGCACCTTCTCGTCAGCCACCCGGCCCTCGCGGCGGGCGCGACGAAGTGGGAGTCGCTCTCCTGATGACTCGCCCCGCCCCCGGCCGCAGGGGAGACAGGGGTGCTCAGGTGCCCGAAGTGGGAACGAACGAGACGTCGTAGACGACGGTCCGGCCGGTGGGCAGCGCGACCTTCACCCCGTTGACCGCGGCGGCGAGCACACGGGGGTTGCCGATCCGCAGGTCGATCGCGCCGGTGGCCCTGTAGGTGGTCGTCGCCCCCGGGGCGAGGGTGTCCATCCACAGGTAGGTGCTGCCACCGGCCGGCTGGACCCCGACCCAGCACGGCCCCGCCGCCCCCGCGCTGAGCGAGAGGGTGTAGGTGGAGGCAGGCACCTTGTAGGTGATGAGGGAGCCGGCCTGGGCGCTCGGCCGGAGCAGCGCGGGCGCCTGCGTGCTGCTCGGTGCAACCAAGTGCGCTGGCGGCGCGCCGGCCCTGTCCTTGTGTTGGCTCGCGACGGTCGTCGCCGGCGGGGCTTGGTGCGGACCCGCGGAGCCGTTGTTCGCGATCTCGTAGCCGCCGACGGCGAGCGCGCCGACGACGACGGCGGCGGCGGCGCCGGTCGCGGCCCGGCGCATCGTCTCGGCGTGCCCCGGGGCGAGGTGGCGCATGTCGCGCCGCGGCCGACCGGGTGTCTCGGTGGGCTCGAGCGCGTCGTCGAACAGGATCGGACGCGTGTCGCCGGGCGGCGCGGAGGTGACGGCCGCATGGACCT
>JAKABX010000026.1 GCA_021796545.1 Actinomycetes bacterium | reverse complement strand
CTCCGGCATCGGGCAGCGGGGCGCCGGTGGCGCGCTCGGCCGCCCGGCGTCCCGAGCGGCGCTGGCGGTCGCCGCGGGCGGCGGGCAGCGGGGCGCCGGTCGGCTCGAGCATCTCGCCGGTGCCCGCCGCGGCCCGGAACTGGGCAACGAGATCGGTGACCGCCTTGCGGATCGTCTCGGGCTCGATCCCGTGCTCGGCGTTGTAGGCCCGCTGCAGGCTCCGGCGCCGCTCGGTCTCACCGATCGCCGTCCGCATCGAGTCGGTGATGACGTCCGCGTAGAGGATGACGCGCCCCGCGGCGTTGCGCGCGGCTCGACCCATCGTCTGGATCAGCGACGTCGTGGAGCGCAGGAAGCCCTCCTTGTCGGCGTCGAGGATCGCGACGAGGGAGACCTCGGGGATGTCGAGGCCCTCGCGCAACAAGTTGATGCCGACGAGCACGTCGAACTCGCCGAGGCGCAGGTCGCGGATGATCTCGATGCGCTCGATCGTGTCGACGTTCGAGTGGAGGTAACGGACCTTCAGCCCCGACTCGAGCAGGTAGTCGGCGAGGTCCTCGGCCATCTTCTTGGTGAGCGTGGTGACGAGCACGCGCTCGTTCTTGGCGACGGTCGCCTCGATCTCGGCGATCAGGTCGTCGATCTGGCCCCGCGTCGCCTTGACCACGACCTCGGGGTCGACCAGTCCGGTCGGGCGGACGATCTGCTCGACGACCCGGCTCGAGATCGACAGCTCGAAGGGTGCCGGCGTCGCCGACATGAAGACGCACTGGCAGATGCGCGCCTCGAGCTCCTCGAAGCGCAGCGGCCGGTTGTCGAGCGCGGAGGGCAGGCGGAAGCCGTGCTCGACGAGGACCTCCTTGCGGGACCGGTCGCCGGCGTACTGGCCGTGCAGCTGGGGGACGGTGACGTGACTCTCGTCGATGACGAGGAGCCAGTCGTCGGGGAAGTAGTCGAGCAGGGTGTAGGGCGGCTCGCCCGCCCTGCGGCCGTCGAGGTGGCGGCTGTAGTTCTCGATCCCCGCGCACGTCCCGACCTCGGCGAGCATCTCGAGGTCGTGCTCGGTGCGCATCCGCAGGCGCTGGGCCTCGAGCAGCTTGTTCTCCCCCTCCAGCACCCGCAGGCGCTCGCCGAGCTCCTCCTCGATCGAGGCGATCGCGCGGCGCATCGGCTCGTCGCCAGCGACGTAGTGCGAGGCGGGAAAGACAACGAGCTCGTCGAGGGTGCCGATGAGCTCCCCGGTCAACGCGTCGAAGCGGGTGATGCGCTCCACCTCGTCGCCGAACAGCTCGACGCGCACCGCCGTCTCCTCATATGCCGGATGCAGCTCGAGGGTGTCCCCCCGGACACGGAAGCGCCCGCGCACGAGGTTCTGGTCATTGCGCTCGTAGTGCATCTCGACGAGCCGGCGCAGCATCTCGCGCTGGTCGTGGCGCTCGCCGGGGCGCAGCACCAGGATGCGGCCCCGGTACTCCTCGGGCGAGCCGAGGCCGTAGATGCAGGAGACCGACGCCACGACGATGACGTCGCGTCGGGTGAGCAGGCTCGCGGTGGTCGAGTGGCGGAGACGGTCGATCTCGTCGTTGATCGACGAGTCCTTCTCGATGTAGGTGTCGGTCTGGGGGATGTAGGCCTCGGGCTGGTAGTAGTCGTAGTAGGAGACGAAGTACTCGACCCGGTTCTCGGGGAAGAACTCCCGGAACTCCCCGGCCAGCTGCGCCGCGAGGGACTTGTTCGGTGCGAGCACGAGCGTCGGGCGCTGGGCCTGCTCGATCGTCCAGGCAATTGTCGCGCTCTTGCCCGAACCGGTGATCCCGAGCAGCGTCTGGTAGCGCTCGCCGCGCCGCAGCCCCTCGCTCAGCGCCGCGATCGCGCTCGGCTGGTCCCCCGCGGGGGCGAAGTCGGAGACGACCTGGAAGGGGGGCACCGCGCCATCGTACCGACGCGCTGCTCGCTCCCCCCCGGGGGCTCAGGCCCCGGCCACAAGGCGCGGCTCGAGGCGCTCCTCGTGCACGGCGTCGCCCCGGCGGACGATCCGCCAGGCGGCGGCCCCGGGCCGCTCGCCGACGACCTCGGCGAGATCGGTCCCGCGGTAGACGAGACCGACGCCGTCGTCGGTCGCGTACGCGCTCGGCAGCGTCGCGTCAGCGACGAGCGCGTGCAACAGGGGACGCCGGCGCGCCTCGGAGTCGTGGTGGACCCCGTTCGCGTACGGCACGAACCCGAGGGCGTCGGTCACCGGCGCGAGCTCGGGGCCGAAGGAGTCCGTCGTCCCGCCGACGTGCCAGCAGATCGAGCCGGCGGAGGTGCCCGCGCAGACGATGCCCTCCTCCCAGCAGGACCGCAGGGCCGCGTCGAGGCCGTGCAGGCGCCAGAGCACGAGCAGATTGGCGACGCTGCCGCCGCCGACCCAGATCATGTCCGCGTCGCCGAGGTACCCGGCCAGATCAGCGCTCGGAGGCATCGGGAACAGGTTGCAGGCGTACCACTCGACGCCGGCCTCGGCCGCCGCCTCGGCGAGCTGGGCGCCGACCCACCGGTCGTCACCGAGTGCCGTATTGAGCGCGCAGACCCGCGGCGCGCGGCCGCTCACGCCGGTGAGCTCGAGGCCGTAGAGGAACAGCGGCGAAAGCGCGTACAACCGCCGCTCGCCCCGGCGTAGGCCGCCGGAGGTCGCGAGCACGGTGGGTCGGCCGCGGCTCACGACGTCGCCGCGCTCGGCGACTCGGCGTCCGGCCCGTCGGCGAGCCGCCCGATCCAGGCCCATGCGGCATCGGCCATCTCGTCGAGCTCGGCGAGGGTCCCGACGTTGAGGATCACGTAGTCCGCGGCGCGCAGGCGCTCCCCCCGGCTCGCCTGGGCGGCGAGGCGGGCGCGGGCGTCTGCGGGATCCATCCCCCGTCCGACCAGGCGCGCGAGCGCGACCTCCTCGGGTGCGTCGACGACGATCAGGCCGTCGAGGCCGTAGCGGCGGCGCGCGTCCCTCTCGACGAGCAGCGCGGCCTCGACGACAAGGACCTCACCGGGACCGTTGGCCGCGATGGCGGCGCGCACGGCCTGCTCGACCACGGGATGAACGATCGCCTCCAGCGTGGCCCGCGCGCCGGCATCGGCGAAGACGAGGCGCGCGAGCAGGGCGCGATCGAGCGTGCCGTCCGCCTTCTCGTAGCGCGGACCGAAGGCTTCGCGCACCGCCTGGTGCGCGGGCGTCCCCGGCTCCAGCGCGCGGTGCGCGACGTCGTCCGCGTCGAGAACCCGGGCGCCACGTGCGGCGAGACGCGCCACCACGGTCGACTTGCCCGCGCCGATCCCCCCGGTACAGCCGACGACGACCGCCCGGGCCGCCGGGCGCTCAGGCCTCGTCGCCAGGGCTGCCCTCGGCGGAGGGGGTCTCGGGGGACGCGGCGTCGGGGCCGGGGGCCTCAGGGGACGGCGTCTCGGGGGTCGCCTGATCGGCGTAGTCGGCCCAGGCCGCCTGCGCCTCGGTCTCGGGGGTGAAGTCCGTCGAGTAGTCGAAGCCGCCGATGTAGTTGCCCTCGGCGTCGTACGCGTGCTCGCCGAAGGCCTCGCGGTACTCCTCGGCGACCTCGCCGCCCTCGGCCGCCTGCTTGATCGACAGGCTGATCCGGCGGCGCTGCAGGTCGATGTCGATGATCTTCACCCACAGCTCCTCGCCAGGGCTCACGACCTGCTCAGGCTGCTCGACGTGGTGGATCGCCATCTCCGAGATGTGGACCAGTCCCTCGATGCCGTCTCCGACCTGGACGAAGGCACCGAAGGGCACGAGCTTGGTGATCCGGCCGTAGACGAGCTCGCCGACTCGGTGCGCGGACGCGAACTCCTGCCACGGGTCGGACTGGGTCGCCTTGAGCGAGAGGCTGATCCGCTCCTTCTCGAGGTCGACGTCGAGGACCTGGACGGTGACCTCGTCGCCGACCGAGACGACCGAGGAGGGGTGGTCGACGTGCTTCCAGGACAGCTCGGAGACGTGCACGAGGCCGTCCATGCCGCCGAGGTCCACGAAAGCGCCGAAGTTGACGACGGAGGAGACGACGCCCTTTCGGACCTCGCCGGGCTTCAAATTGACGAGGAACTCGCCGCGCTGCTCGCGCTGGGTCTCCTCCAGCCAGGCGCGGCGAGAGAGCACCACGTTGTTGCGGTTCTTGTCGAGCTCGATGATCTTGGCCTCGAGCTCGCGCCCGACATAGGGCTGCAGATCGCGCACCCGACGCAACTCGACGAGCGAGGCCGGCAGGAAGCCGCGCAGGCCGATGTCGAGGATGAGCCCACCCTTGACGACCTCGATGACCTGGCCCTTGACGACGCCGTTGGTCTCTTTCAGGCGCTCGATGTCGCCCCAGGCGCGCTCGTACTGCGCCCGCTTCTTCGACAGGACGAGGCGGCCCTCCTTGTCCTCCTTCTGGAGCACGAGCGCCTCGACCGCGTCACCGAGGCTCACGACCTCGTGCGGATCCACATCGTGGCGGATCGACAGCTCGCGGGCGGGGATGACCCCCTCGGACTTGTAGCCGATGTCGAGCAGGACCTCGTCCTTGTCCACCTTGACCACGGTGCCGTTGACGATGTCGCCGTCGTCGAAGTCGACGATCGTGCGCGCGACGGCCTCGTCGAAAGAGAGCGTCCCGAGGTCGTCCTCGACGACGGTGCGCGGGACGTACTCCCCCTGCTCGTCGAAGGTGCCGAACGCGCCGTCCGCCTCAAGGGCCGCGGCCGGTGCGACGGCGCCCTCCTCGAGCGAAGTGGCAGACGTGGGGATCGTGGGGTCGGACATGAAGTGGGTTCTGCCTTGGTGGTCTTCGGCCCGGCGGGCGACGTGGGTCTGCCGGGCGGCGGTGGATTGGACAAAACGCGGCGCCACCTGCGGCGCGCGCCGCACCCGATGCTACACCGCCGTCCCCGGGTCCCCGCAGGCGGGCCCGGCCGCGGCCACCAGGGCCTTGCGCCCGCGCGCCGAGGCGCTCTCAGCCCTTGGCCGCCGCCCAGCTCGCGCCGACGGACAGGTCGACCTCGAGAGGGACCGAGAGGGGGTACGCACCCGTCATCGTCTCGCGCATCAACGCGCCGACCTCGTCGCGCTCTGCCTCGGGGGCCTCGACGATGATCTCGTCGTGCACCTGCAGGACGATGCGGCCTTCCAGGGACTTCTCCTCGAGCGCCGCGTCGAGACCCACGAGCGCGAGCTTGAAGATGTCGGCCGCGAGGCCCTGGATCGGGGCGTTCATCGCCTGGCGCTCGGCCGCCTGGCGGAGCCGGAAGTTCGACGAGGTCAGCTCGGGGAGGTAGCGGCGGCGCCCGAGCGGTGTCTCGGTGTAGCCACGCCCGCGCGCCTCGGCGACCGTCGCGTCCATGTACTGGCGCACCGCCGGGAAGGCGCTGAAGTAGCCGTCCAGGATCGCCGTCGCCTCCTCGACGGGGATGGCGAGACGCTGTGCGAGGCCGTAGGCCTCCATGCCGTACGCGAGGCCGTAGGAGACCATCTTCGCCCGCGCGCGCATCGCCGGGGTGACTGCGCCGGGCGCGACGCCGAACACCCCGGCCGCGGTCGCCGTGTGGATGTCGCGCCCCTCGGCGAACGCAGCGGTGAGGCCGGGGTCACCCGAGAGGTGCGCGATCACGCGCAGCTCGATCTGGTTGTAGTCCGCAGCGAGCAGCACATGGCCGGCCGGCGCACAGAACGCCTCGCGGATGCGCCGGCCCTCCTCGGTGCGCACGGGGATGTTGTGCAGGTTCGGCTGGTCCGAGGAGAGGCGCCCGGTGCGCGCGACGGTCTGGTTGAAGGTCGCGTGGATCCGGCCGTCGGGGGCGACCTCGGCGAGGAGGCCCTCGCCGTAGGTGGAGCGCAGCTTCTCCACCTCTCGGTAGTGAAGGAGCGTCTCCACGACGGGGTGCTCGCCGCGCAGCTTCTCGAGCGTCGCGGCGTCGGTCGAGTAGCCGGTCTTGGTCCGGCGCTGGGGCTTCAGCCCGAGGCGCTCGTAGAGCACGCTGCGCAGCTGGGCGGTCGAGTTGACGTTGAACGGACCGCCGGCGAGGGCGTGGATCTCCTGCTCGAGCCGGTGGGCCTCGGCGGTGAGCGCCGCGTTGATCTCTCGGAGCCGCTCCACGTCGACCGCGATCCCGGCGACCTCCATGCGGGCGAGCACCCGGACCAGGGGGCGCTCGATCTCCTCGAACAGCCGTGTCGCCCCCACCTGCGCGAGGGCGGGGCGGAGCTTGTCGGCAAGCGCCGCGATCACCTCGGCGCGTCGTGCGGCGGCCTCCGCCGGGGAACGGTCGGTCGGGGCCTCCTCGACGGCGAAGCCGAGCTGCTCGGCCACCCCCTCGCCCGCCCGCCCGCCGGGTGGTTGGAGGCCGCTTCGCGTCGCGAGCTGCTCGAGGGGTGCCTGGCCCTCGGCGGGCTCGACGAGGTAGGCGGCGACCGCCGTGTCCAGCGCGAGCCCCCGGCAGGAGAGCCCGAGGGGCAGCAGCGCGCGGAAGAGCTCCTTCACCCGGTGCCCGACGAGGCGTGCGCCGTCCCCGACGAGGGTCTCGAGCACGGCGAGGACCGCGGGCTCGGCGACAAGGTCCCCGGGGACGAACGTGACCTCGCGGGCGCCGTCGGGGAGCACGGCGATGCCCTCGAGCGCGCTCCGCCCGGGCGCGCCCGCCCAGGTCGCCTCGATGACGACCGGACGCGTCGGCTCCGTCGCCAGGCCGAGCGCGCGGGCCGCGGCACCCAGGTCGTCGGCAACGAGGACGGGGAGTGCGGCGCGCTCGGGCGCGCCGTGGCCGCCTCCGGGCGCGGGCGCGCCGAGCTCGTCGAGGACGGGGAGCAGACGGTCGCGCAGCGCCCGGAGCTCGAGGAAGGAGAGCAGGCGCTCGAGCCCCGCGCGATCGGTGCCGCTGAGGACGAGCGCGTCGGGGTCCACCTCGACGGGGACGTCGCGCACGAGCGGGGTGAGGCGCGCGTTGCGCCGGACCGTCTCTTCGGCACCGGCAAGGCTCTCGCGCAGCTTGGGGGTGAGCGCCGACAGGTCCGCGAAGAGCGCGTCGAGGTCGGCGTAGGTGTTGACGAGCCGGGCGGCCGTCTTCTCGCCGACGCCCGGAACCCCGGGGAGGTTGTCGGAGGGATCACCGCGCAAGGCGGCGAGCAGGGGGTAGCGGGCCGGCTCGACCCCGGTGCGCTCCCGGATGCCCGCCTCGTCATAGAGCACGTAGTCGGTGACCCCGCGCCGGTTGTAGAGGACCTTGACGTGCGGGTCGGCGACGAGCTGGAACGCGTCGCGGTCGCCGGTGACGACGATGACGTCGTCGCCTTGGGACGAAAGGCGGTCCGCCAGAGTGGCGAGCACGTCGTCGGCCTCGTAGCCCGGCGCCTCCACGACCGGGGCGCCGAGGAGGCGGACGAACTCTCGGATGAGCTCGAACTGCTGGTGCAGCGGCTCGGGCGTCGCGGCGCGACCCGCCTTGTAGTCAGGTGCGATCTCGTCGCGAAACGTCGGCTCAGCGCGGTCGAACGCGACGGCGATCCCCGCGGGGTGGAAGTCGGCGAGCAGGCGCGTCACCATCGAGACGAAGCCGAAGACCGCCTCGGTCTGCTGGCCGGAGGCCGTGTGCATCCCCGTGTCCTTCAGCGCGAACCACGCCCGGAACGCGAGCGAGTGGCCGTCGAGGAGCAGGTAGGTCGCCACGTCGCGATGCTAGGGGACCTGCCCCCGACCGTCCGCGAGGCGCGGCTCGGCCGGTGCAACACTGCCGGTGTGCGACTTCTCGTTGTGGAGGACGACACCGCGCTGCGCGAGGTGCTCGAGCGCGGGCTCAGCGAGGAGGGCTACGTCCTCGACGCCGTCGCGACCGGCGAGGGCGCGCTCGAGCACCTGCGCGCGCTCGAGTACGCGCTGTGCATCTGCGACTGGCGCCTGCCGGGCACCTCGGGGCTCGAGGTGGTGACGACGGCGCGCCGGTGGGGGCTTTCGATCCCCTTCCTCATGCTGACGGCGCGCGACGCGAGCCAGGACCGGGTCGCCGCGCTCGACGCCGGCGCGGACGACTACCTCACCAAGCCGTTCGACTACGCCGAGCTCTTGGCACGTGTGCGCGCGCTGCTGCGCCGGCCGGGGGGCGACCGCTCCCCGCAGCTGCGCTGCGGGGACCTCGTGCTCGACCCTGCGACGCGCGAGGCGCATGGCCCCGATGGGCCGATCCCGCTCACCACCCGCGAGTTCGCCCTGCTCGAGCTGCTCTGCCGCCGGTCACCGGCGGTCGTCTCCCGCCGGTCGATCGCGCTCCAGGCCTGGCCGGACGAGGTCGAGGCGGTCGGGTCCAACACCATCGAGGTCCATGTCGCGCGCCTGCGGGGCAAGCTCGCGCGCTGCGAGACCCGGATCGAGACCGTCCGGGGCTCCGGCTACCGCCTGCGCCCCCGCCACGCCGACGGCGCTCCGGCGTGAACCCCTCCCCGTCGGGTTGGCGGTCCCATGCGCGCCGCGTCGCCCTCGTCGCGAGCGCGAGCGCGTTCGCGGTCTACGTCGTGGCATGCGTGGGACTCGACCTCGCGACCAAGGCGCGCGAAGCCGGCGCGACCAACGCGCGCCTTGTCGAGCGCCTCCACGAGGTCGCGCTCAGCCGGCCGGCCGCGGGGGACGCGGCGCACTGGCGCGTCTCGGCCGGGCGCGGCGACGTCGACGACGCGCCGGTGCTCGTGTGGTGGGTCCCCGACACCGGCGCGCCCGTCGCGCTGACGCCGGGAACACCGGCGCTTCCTCCCGGCGAGCGCGCGGTGCGCGCACCGGGGACGACGACGATCACCGGTCAGCGCTTCCGCGCCGCCGGCGAGGCGCTCGCCGGCGGCGCCCTCGTCGCCGCGACGAGCACGCGCAACGCGGACAGCATCACGAACAACCTGCTCGTGGGCGAGGCCGTCCTCGCACCGGTCCTGCTGCTCGGCGTCTACTTCGCCGCGCTCGTCGTCGGGCGCTCGGCGGCCGGTCCCGTCGAGCGGGCGCGCCAGCGCCAGCTCGCGTTCACCGCCGACGCCTCCCACGAGCTACGCACCCCCCTCAGCGTCATCGAGGCCGAGGTCGGCCTGGCCCTGAGCGGGCGGCGCAGCGCCGAGGAGTACCGCCGGTCCCTCGAACGCGTCGCGGACGAGGGCAGCCGCCTCCGCCACATCGTCGAGGACCTGCTCTTCCTCGCGCGCTTCGACAGCCGCGCGCCGGAACCGGACGAGGGACCCGTCGACCTTCTCAGCGTGGCCGAGGTCTGCGTCGAGCGGTTCGCACCCGTTGCGGCGCGGCGCCACCAGCGCCTCTCCTGGGCGGCTGCCGGCTGGTCACCCGAGAGCGGCACGAGCCCGGCGGTCGCGGTGTCCGGCGCGTGGCTCGACCGCCTGCTCGGCGTGTTCGTCGACAACGCGTGCCGCTACACCCCCGAGGGGGGAGAGATCACGGTCCGCATCGAGCGCCGCAGCGGCGACGGCGTCCTCGCCGTCGAGGACTCCGGCCCCGGCATCCCCGAGGACCAGCGCGAGGAGATCTTCGCCCGGTTCCACCGCGCGAGCCCTCTGCCGGGCGGCGCGGGCCTCGGCCTCGCGATCGCGAGCGCGATCGCCAACTCCTCGGGTGGGCGTCTCGCGGTCGGCAGCGCCGCAGCCGGCGGGGCGCGCTTCGAGGTCGCGTGGCCGGCCGTCAGGGAGTGAGCTGGCCCTCCACGACCTGGCGCGCGATCTCGCGCATGGTCACGCGCCGGCTCATCGCCTGGCGCTGGATGAAGCCGAAGGCCTCGCCCTCCTTCATCTCGTGGTCGTCCATGAGCTTGCCCTTGGCGCGATCCACCCAGCGACGCGTCTCGAGCTGCTCGGCCATGCGCTCCTTCTCGTCGGTCAGCGCCGCGTTCTCCGCCGCGAGCGCCTGCAGCTCCGCGAAGCGGGCGACGGCGACCTCGATCGCCGGCAGCAGCTCCTCGCGCTGGAAGGGCTTGACGAGGTAGGCGAGGGCGCCCGCGTCGCGTGCCTGCTCGATGAGGTTGCGCTGGCTGAAGGCCGTGAGCACCAAGACGGCGCTCTTGGAGAAGCGCGCGATCTCCCGCGCGGCCGCGAGCCCGTCCATCCCGGGCATCTTGATGTCGAGGATCACGAGGTCCGGCGCGTGCCGGCGCGCGAGCTCGACGGCTTCGTCCCCCCGGCCAGTCTCGCCGAGCACCTCGTAGCCCTCCTCCTCGAGGATCTCACGCAGGTCGAGTCGGACGATCGCTTCATCCTCGGCGATGACGACGGTCGTGGCCACGGCTCCGCTCCTTTGCACGAGGACCGCGCGCCTCGCGCGGCACAGCGGACGAGACCCCCAGCTTACGCAGCCCGCCCACGCGGGGCCCGACGATCGCTCCGGTCAGACGAGCAGGCTGTCGAACAGCTCGCTCTGGGCGCGCTCGAGCTCGGTGACCGCGGCGCGGGCCGCCGCGCAGCTGCGGCGCAGCTGGACCTCGTGGCGGCGCGCCTCCTCCCACTCGCGATGCGCCAGCGCGGTCTCCGAGACGAGCATGCGTACCCGCGCCTCGTCGGCCATGGCCTCGAGCGCCGCGTGCTGGGCCTCGACGACCTCGAGCTCGGCGCGCGCGGCCGCGAGGCGCCCGTGGATCTCGAAAAGACGCCGCTCCGCCGCCTTCTGGCGGCGGTCGCTCGCACCTGGCCGCATCTGCCCAGTCTACGCGGAGGCGTCGAAGCGGTGGGCCGCGGCCGACCAGCTCAGCGGACCGGGCGCCTCGCCGGCACGCCAGCGCGCGACGCAGCGCGTCGCCGCGGCGAGCGCGCCCGGGTCCGGGGCGCGTCCGATGCCGGGCCCGTCGGGGACGGCGAGCATCCCCCCGATGAGCACGTGGGGCGCGCTCAGGTCCGGCGCGAAGTAGCGGTCGCTCGCGCCGAGGTCGCCGGGAAGGTCAAAGCCCGGCAGCGCCGCGACCGCGAGGTGCGCCGCACGCGCGAGAGCCGTCTCGAACATCCCGCCGACACAAAGGTGCAGCCCCGCCGCGAGACAGACGTCGTGGGCGCGGCGCGCGGCGAGGATCCCCCCGAGCCGCCCCGGTTTCACCGAGAGCCCGTCCAGCGCGCCGAGCGCGAGCGCGGCGTCGAGGTCGTCGGGTCCCTCGACGGACTCGTCCAGCACGATCGGGGTGACGAGCGCGGCTGCGAGCTCGGCGTGACCGACCAGATCGCCCGCGCGCAGCGGCTGTTCGAGGGCGAGCAGGCCGAGCTCGTCGATCTCGAGCAGCGCGCGCCGATGGGCGGGGTCGTCGAGGCGGTAGGCGCCGTTCGCGTCCGCCACGAGCGCGAGGCGCGGGTGGGCCCGGCGCAGCTCCCGCAGGCTCGCGACGTCGCGCCCGGGCGCGACCTTCACCTTGATCCGCTCGTAGCCGGCGGCGAGCGCCGCGTCGACCGCCCCGGCGACCGCGGCGGGCTCACCGAGGGAGACCGTCGCCCCCGCGGGGACCGCCGCGGAGGACGCACCGAGGAACGCGGCGAGGGAGAGACCCGAGCGGCGCAGCTCGAGATCGAGCAGCGCCATCTCGAGCGCGGCCTTGGCCATGGCATGGCCGCGCACCGCCGCGAGGCGCTCCAGGCCTGCGCCGACCGGGTCGTCGTCCGCGAGCGACCCGCCGGCGAGGAGGCGGGGGACGAGGTGCTCGGCGAGCACGGCCGCGGCGCCGGCCGCGTACTCGGCGGTGTAGGTCGGCTCGTCGAGCGCGTCGCACTCCCCCCACCCCTCGCAACCGTCGTCCGCGACGAGGTGGACGAGGACGACCGGGCGGCGGTCCCGGCGTCCGGTGCTCGTCTCGAGGGGCGCGACGAGCCGCAGGTCAACGAGGTGGAGCTCGACGACGGCGAGGTGCACCCGAACAGCCTCGCGCCCGCCCGGGGGGCCGGGTAGCCTGGCCGCCGCGCCCGGATGGCGAAATCGGCAAACGCGGCAGACTCAAAATCTGTTGTCCGCGAGGACTTGCGGGTTCGAGTCCCGCTCCGGGCACGCCAGCTGAACCGGCGGGGCCACCACGCGTCGGTGTGTAACCGCGCACCGCCTTGCAGGGTCTAATGACCGAGAACGACGATGGGCGGTGCCGGACCCGCCGTCGCACGACCCCGAAGGGAGCTGCCTCCGTGCTTGCGTTCACGTTCCCGGGCCAGGGCTCCCAACGGGCCGGCATGGGGGCGAGCTGGGTCGACCACGACTCGTTCGAGCTGGTGGCCCACGCGAGCGAGGTGCTCGACCTCGACGTCGCCGCCCTCCTGCTCGACGCGGACCAGGAGACGCTGACCCGCACGGAGAACGCCCAGCTCGCGACCTTCGTCGCGAGCCTGGTGGTGCTCGACGCCACCGAGCGCCTCGGAATCGAGCCGGCGTTCTGCGCCGGGCACAGCCTCGGGGAGTACACGGCGCTCGTCGCGACCGGCGCCCTCTCGCTCGAGGAGGGGCTGCGCCTGGTCCAAGAGCGCGGCGCCGCCATGCAGGACGCCGCGGACCAGACGGCCGGGTCGATGCTCGCGGTGCTCGGTCTCGACGACGACGCCGTCGAGTCGGCCTGCCTGAGGGCCGAGGGCGACGTCTGGGTGGCGAACTTCAACGCACCGGGCCAGGTCACCATCGCCGGCGCGCCCGAGGCGCTCGAGCGCGCGGCCGAGATCGCGCGCGGCCTCGGCGCGAAGCGCGTCCTCGCCTTCCCGGTGGGAGGGGCGTTCCACACCCCGCTCATGGCCCCTGCGCGTGACCGCCTGCGCAAGGCGCTCGCCGGAACCACCTTCCGTGGGCCCGAGCCCGTCGTCGTCGCGAACGTCGACGCGCGCGCCCACGCAGACCCCGCGGAGTGGCCCGGCCTGCTCTCCGCACAGCTGTGCGGCCCGGTGCGCTGGCGCCAGAGCCTCGCCGCCCTGCACGGCGCGGGGGCACGCACCTTCGTCGAACTCGGGCCCGGGGGGGTGCTCACCGGTCTCGCCAAGCGGACACTTCCCGCCGGCGAACACCACGCGCTCGCCGTCGCCGCCCCGGCCGACCTCGAGGCCCTCGTCGACCACCTCGCCGGGATCGCACGCCAGGCCCAGGCGACCGCCGAGGCGGTGCCGACCGGCGCGGGCTTCCACCTCACCGAACGCCTCGTCGTCTCGTCGGCGACCGGTCCCTTCAGCGCCGAGCCCGCCTTCACCCACCTGGCGCCGCGCATCCAGGTCGCCGCGCGCCACGCCGGCCAGGAGCCGCCGCCCCGACCGCCCGCGCCGGTGGCGGTCGGCGACCTCATCGGGCGTGCCGGCGCACAGGAGATCCGCTCGCCCTTCGCCGGCACCCTCGAGGGCATCCTCGTCCTCGAGGGCGAGCGCGTCGTCACCGGCCAGCCGGTCGCGTGGCTGCGCGTGGGCGAGGGTGCGCCCGACACACAGACAAGCGAGGAGGCACCCCGCTGATGGGAAGTGCGATCACCGGCTGGGGAAGCGCGCTCCCGCCCCGGGTTGTGACAAACGACGACTTCGCGGCGCGTCTTGACACCTCCGACGCCTGGATCTCCGAGCGCACGGGGATCCGGCAGCGCCGCATGGGCGGCACCACCGGGAGCCTCGCGGAGGAGGCGGCGCGCGCGGCGCTCGCCCGAGCGGAGCGCCAACCGGCCGCGATCGACCAGATCGTGCTCGCCACAACGACGCCCGACCGTCTCATCCCCGCGACCTCGTCCCCGCTGCACGCGGCACTCGGCTGCCGCGGCGGCGCCTTCGACCTCAACGCGGCGTGCGCGGGCTTCGTCTACGGGCTCGTCGTCGCCGACGCTCTGCTCCAGGTGCGCGGCGGCGCGGCGCTCGTCATCGGGGCGGACACCTTGAGCCGGATCACGGACCAGGACGACCGCTCGACCGCCGTCCTGTTCGCCGACGGCGCCGGCGCGATCGTGCTCGAGGCCGTGCCGGGGGAGTCGGCCGTTCTCGGCGCGGACCTCGGCGTCGACGGCGCGGCGGCCGACCTGCTCTCCTGCGAGCACGGGGGCACGATCACAATGGAGGGGCGCGAGGTCTACCGCCGTGCGGTGCGCGCCGAGCTCGACTCGATCGAGGCGGTGCTCGCCGCGACCGGCGTGAAGATCGACGACATCGCGCTCTTCGTCCCCCACCAGGCCAACGTGCGGATCATCGAGGCCGTCAACCAGCGCCTCGGCATCTCGATGGACAAGACCGCGCTGGTGCTCGACCGCACCGGGAACACCTCGGCGGGCTCGATCCCCCTCGCCCTTTGCGAGGCGGCGGACGCGGGCCGACTTCACGACGGCGACCTCGTCCTGCTCTCCGGCTTCGGCGCCGGGATGACCTGGGCGTCCGCCGTCGTGCGCTGGGGCCGCGGCGGGCCGGCCGCTGCATGAGCGGCCGCGTCGTCCTTGTCACCGGCGGCTCCCGGGGGATCGGGCTCGCCTGCGCCCGCCGCCTCCAGGCGGCCGGCGAGCGCGTCGCGGTGACCTACAGCACGAGCGCGCCCCCCGAGGAGGGCGACGGTCCGCCCCTGCTCGCGTTGCGCTGTGACGTGCGGCGGTCCGGGGACGTCGACGCGGCGTTCGCGACGCTCGAGGAGACCCTCGGCCCGGCCGAGGTCGTCGTGGCCGCCGCGGGGATCACCGACGACGGCCTGCTCCTCAAGATGTCCGAGGAGCGCTTTTCCGGCGTGCTCGAGACGAACCTCACCGGGACCTTCCGGGTCGCAAAGCGTGCGCTCGCCCCGATGCTGCGCGCACGCCGGGGGCGGATCATCCTCATCTCGTCGGTCGTCGCGTACCTCGGCAACGCCGGCCAGACCAACTACGCGGCCTCCAAGGCCGGCATGATCGGCTTCGCCCGCTCGCTGGCGCGGGAGGTCGCGGGGCGGGGCGTGACGGTGAACGTCGTCACGCCCGGCCTGGTCGACACCGCTATGCTCGCCGCGCTCGACGAGAGTCAGCGTGGCGCGCTGCTCGGCCGGGTTCCCCTCGGCCGGCTCGCCGAGCCCGACGACGTCGCCGCTGCGGTCGAGTTCCTCGCCTCACCGGGTGCCGGATACCTGACCGGGGTCGTCCTCCCCGTCGACGGCGGCCTCGGCATGGGACACTGATCAGCGCGTCGGCGCCCGCCGATGCGGCCGACGGCGGTGCCCGGGCACCGCGGACCAAGGAGAACAGATGGCTGACGACGCAACCTTCGAGAAGTTCCGGTCCTGCGCCGTGGAGGTGCTGCAGGTGCCGGCGGAGAAGGTCGTGCCCGAGGCGAGTTTCGCGAGCGACCTCGACGCCGACAGCCTCGACCTCGTCGAGTTCGTCATGGCGCTCGAGGAGGCCTTCGACATCACCGTCGACGAGTCCGAGCTCCAAGGCGTCGAGACGGTCGGCCAGGCCTACGAGCTCGTCACGTCCAAGCTCTGATGGACGCGGGCCGAACGCGCCCCGTGGCGCGGACGCTGGCGCGCCGACGCGTCGTCGTCACCGGCGTCGGCGTCGTCTCCTGCTGCGGGCAGGGACGCGACGCGTTCTTCGACGGGCTGCTCGGCCCCGCCCCCGAGGGCGTCCGTCGGGTCGAGGACTTCGACCCGACGACGGTCCTCGACCCCAAAGAGGCGCGCCAGACCGACCGCTTCGCCCAGTTCAGCGTCGCAGCCGCCAGGATGGCGATCGAGGACGCCGGGGGGATCCACAGCGACCCGCTGCGTGCCGGGGTCATCTTCGGGACCGGCGTCGGCGGCCTCGAGACGCTCCAGGAGCAGATCGGGGTGCTCATCGAGAAGGGCCCGCGCCGCGTCTCACCGCGGCTCGTGCCGATGATGATGGCGAACGCCGGCGCGGCCGCGATCTCGATGCGCTTTGGGCTGCGCGGTCCCTGCGAGACCGTCGTCACCGCGTGCGCGGCGGGGACCCAGGCGATCGGCAACGCCTTCCGCCTCGTCGCGGACGGGCGCTGCGACACCGTCGTCACCGGTGGCGCGGAGGCGGCGATCGCGTCGGTCGGCGACTACCCCTCGGTCGGCATCACCGCGTTCTCGAACATGACGGCGCTGTCGACGAGCGGGTTCTCGCGACCCTTCGACCGCCGCCGCGACGGCTTCGTCATCGCCGAGGGCGGCGCCGCCCTCGTGCTCGAGGAGCTCGGACGCGCCCGTGCCCGGGGCGCGCACCTCTACGCCGAGGTCCTCGGTGCGGCCTCCACCGCCGACGCCTACCACATCACCGCCCCCGCACCGGGCGGCGCGGGCGCGATCGCCTGCATGGAGCTCGCGCTCGAGGACGCCGGACTCGGGCCCAACGACATCACCCACATCAACGGGCACGGCACCTCCACGCCCCTCAACGACCTCGCCGAGGCCGAGGCGATCAACAAGGTCTTCGGGAGCCCCGGTCCGCCGGTCACCTCGATCAAGGGGATCACGGGCCACGCGCTCGCCGGTGCCGGAGCGCTCGAGGCCGTCGCGGTCATCTGCTCGCTCGAGCGCGGTCTCATCCCCCCGACCGCGGGCTGCGAGGAGCTGGATCCCGAGATCCACCTCGACGTCGTCCGCGGCGCCCCCCGTGCCTTTGCGCCGGGGCCCGTCCTCTCCAACAGCTTCGGCTTCGGCGGTCACAACGGCTGCCTCGTCCTCGGACCGGTCACCTCCTGAGCACCCGGGGCGGGGAGCCGGGCGGGGAAGGCGCCCCGGCGCCGGCGGACCTTGGGATCGGCGCGTTCAGCGAGAGCCCGCCGTGGATCGTCGTGCCCGACGACCTGCTGTGGCGCGCGGGTCTCGACCTCGTGCGCGAGCGGACTCGCGACGACGTCCCGGTCCTCACCAGGCGGCGGCGCCTGCCCCCGGCGCGGCGCATCCTCGTCAGCGCCTGGTGGATCGGCCGCGCGATCGCGGGGTGGTACGTGCTCGACCGCCGCAGGGGGCGCACGCGATCGCGTGCGGGCCTCTCGCGCCGGCTCCGCCTCGCCTTCGAGCACCTCGGGCCCACCTACATCAAGCTCGGCCAGATCCTCTCCTCGGGCGAGGGGATCTTCCCGCCCGAGCTCGTCGGCCAGTTCAAGCTCCTGCGCGACCACGTCCCCGCCGAACCCTTCGACGCCGTGCGCCGCACCGTCGAGGCGGACCTCGGCCGCCCGCTCGGGGAGTGCTTCGCCGAGTTCTCCCCCACCCCGCTCGCCGCCGCGTCGATCGCCCAGGTGCACGCGGCGCGCCTGCAGGACGGGCGCGCCGTCGTGGTCAAGGTCCAGCGGCCCGAGGTCGCCGAGCTCGTCCGGCGCGACCTCGCGGTCATGAGCTGGCTCGGCCCACTGCTCGTCGGACGCATCCCCATCGCCGTGCTGGCCAACCCGCCCGCGCTCATCGAGCTGTTCGCCGAGACGATCGTCGAGGAGCTCGACTTCCGCCTCGAGGCCGAGAACATGCTCGACATCGCCGGCGTCCTCGCGGCGACGGACCAGCGTTCGATCGTCGTTCCCCGCCCCCACCCCCGCCTCGTCACACCACGTGTCCTTGTCATGGAACGCCTGGACGGCTTCTCCTGGGACGACGTCGCCGGCATGCGCGCCGCGGGCATCGACACCGAGGCCGTGCTGCGCGCCGGCGTCGTCTCGTTCCTCGAGGGCGCGATGCTCTTCGGCGTCTTCCACGGCGACCTGCACGGGGGGAACCTGTTCGTCCGCCCCGACGGTCGCGTCGCCCTGCTCGACTTCGGGATCACGGGGCGCCTCGACGAAGAGCGCCGTCTCGCGTTCCTCCGCCTCGTCATGGGCGGGACCATGAACGACGTCCGCGGTCAGGTCGAGGCGCTGAAGTCACTCGGCGCGCTCGCGCCGGACGCGGACACCGACCAGGTCGTGCACGCCCTCGGCCTCGACGCGCCCGCACAGGACGTCACCGAACTCACCGCCGACGAGCTCACCGCGCAGCTGCGCGACCTCACCAAGCAGCTCCTCGCCTACGGTGCGCGGATGCCGAAGGAGCTGATGCTGTTCGTGAAGGACATCCTCTTCCTCGACGGCGCGGTCTCTGCCTTCGCCCCCGACGTCGACCTTCTCGCCGAGGTCGCGGCGATCGCCACCTACTTCGCCGCACGCCACGGCGGACGCATCGCCGCGGAGATCGGCGTCGACCCCCGCGCCCGCCCCATCGACCTGAGCGGCGTGCGCTCGTCCCTCGGCCTGGCTCCCGAGACCGAGCGCCTCTCCTACCGAGAGCTCCAGGAGCGGCGCGAGGCCGTCCGACGAAAGCTCACCGAGGGCGACTGAACCCGCCCGCACCTGCGGCGCCCCGGGCCATCGCGCCTTCCGCGCCGCACCGGCGCCTTTTCCACGCCCCGGGAGGAACTCGCGCGCTGCGGGCGGGCCGCCCGCGCCGGAGCCTTTGGCCCTTGCTCGTTTGCCGGGGCGGTGCCCCGAGAGCGCGGAAGCCGGCGGGCGGAGCGGACCACGCAGCGCTCGGGGTCTGCCCGCCCGGGCGCGCAGAGCTCCTCGGGGGCTCCCAGGCAAGGCCACGAGCAGTGGGCATCCTCTTCCGGCCGACCCCGACAGCCCGCGTGCCGGGCTGCGGGTTGCGGGGGCGCCCGTCACCTCCGCCCGGCTCCCCCGACACACGACGACCCGACAGGCCGCCGCGGGCCCGCCCGGACCCCGACGCCGGCCGGCCCCCCGGTCTCGGGCGCCTCACGCCGCGCCCGCGGCGTTGCGCGCGAGCAGTGGGCGAAGGCCGCCGCGTGGTTGTTCGCGCCAGCCGAGCGGGGGCTTGAGAATGCGTGCTGGACGTCGCTGTAGCCCGAAACGAGGGGGGATCTGGCGGTCGTAGAGCGCGACGAGCGACCGCTCGATCGAGGATCCGAGGCCGCAGGACTCCGTCCAGCTCCCCGGCAACCTGGCTCCCGGGAGCGTCGCGCTCGGCAGCTGCAGGCCGTACCCCCCGAAGAACGCGCGCAGCGCCACGACGTGGACCTGCTCGGACGCGAGGATGTTCACGAAGGGACGCACCGCCCCGAGCTGCGCGATCACGTTCTGGTCGCTCGCCACCGCATATTGCTCACGCCCGGGCACGGCGTTGAGAGCGCCCTTCAGCTTGCCGTTGGCGGGTGCGCGCAGCGACGGAACGGGGACGGGACCGGGTCCGACGGGATCACCAGGGCCTCGCGCCAGCGGGACCGGATCAACCCCTGCACGCTCACGCGCATCCGGGCCCGCAACGCGAACATCGTCATCTGGTGCTGGCGGGCGAGGACCCGGGCCCGCGCGGTGACGACGATCGAGTGGCGCGAGCCGCCGACCAGAACGCTGATGCGGTGGGTGCTGACGTTCGCCACCATGAGGGTGCCGGTGAGCGAGAACGAGGGGGCCGCGGACGCGCCCGAGGCCCCGAGCGAGCCCGCCCCGGCGACGATCGCTCCCACGAGAGCGGTCCCGGCCACGACAGCGCGGAAGCTGCGCACAACCATGGGCCACCTCGTCTTTCCGGCCTGTTGGCACCGCCGGGGCTCTGCCGTGCAGAGGCGAACTGCGCCCTCGGTGCCCCAGCGCCCACCCGGCCCCGTGCCTTACGCAGGGCACGCGTTTTGAGACTCGGGACCGGTCCCGGCGGGTTCAGGGCGCAGGGGCGCGCCGGCACCTTGCCGACGAGCCGCGAGATGAGGGGCACCGACTCCAGAGCGCCGGCGAGCGCTCCGATCCCGCCGGTGCCCGCCGCGCAGGAAGCCGGAGAGTCAGGGAGCCGACCGGGCCGCAGCAGCGTGCCAGGTGTCGCGGGCCATCTCGATGCGCCGCGCCGGCACGTCTCACGCGCACGGCCACCGCTGCGCCCAGCCGCCCACCACCGCGGCGCCTCACTGACAGTTTTGCTGTCTCTTTCTATTCTTTCTTACCCGCGGAGGCGGCACGCGACACATCGGGGTGGCGCGCGTATCCACGCGACCAGTGCGAGACGTACAGGCCGTTCGCCCTCCTTAAGCTCGGCTTTCTCTCGACGCACGAGGTCGGCACACACACCGTGGCGAATGTCACACCCGTAACGTCGAGGCGCCCCGCTGGTCGGGACTTTCGTAACTAGTACACGTCTGCTGCAACGTTCACAGTGATCATGACGGTAGCGAGCGAGACGGAAAAGGAAAGGTCCACACTGCGCCGTCCTGACCCCGAGAGGTTTCTCCCGAGAGCCTCACGTCGGTTCTACGAACGGTGATCGGCCCTCGGGGGAGTTGATCGGTGTCAGTCACCACTTGCCTGGAGGTAGAGATATGACAACAAAGCGACAGAGGATGACCGTCACCGGCATGACGGTTATGGCGCTGGCAGCCGGATCGCTCCTCGGCACCCAGCTCGCTGGGGCGCTTGGCGGCGCTCTGTCGGGGGTCGCGGCTGCGGCGGGGGGCAGCGGGAGATCAGGCGGTGGCGGCGGCGGAACGTCCGGTGGCGGCGGTGGCGGAACGTCCGGTGGCGGCGGTGGCGAGACGGGAACGGAGACGACGAACAACCTCTCGGTGCCGACCGTCTTCGTCCCCGACTCCGGCTCGTTCACGGTGGTCTGTGGCGCGGACGGCACGCCGAGTGACATCGTCATGCCGACCGGGGAACCGAGCAGCGGCTTCGAGGTCGACGGCTACTACTACGTGCAGGGCAAGAACACCTGGCAGGCCCAGTGCGAGACGGCTGCCGCCGGCACCGTGAGCGCTTCGGTCGCCTGGGGTGACAACCTGACCGGAACCGCCAAGTTGCAGGTGAACAAGCCGATCCGGGTCGAGGTCGCGCTGAGCGACGACGCGGAGACCACCATGGGTGGCTTCAGCGTGATCAAGCTCGATCCCTCACTGCTCGACCGCGAGTCGGCCTATGGCACCCTGGCGGAGCTCTCCGGGGGCAGCTACAGCGGAACTCCCTCGACGCCGTTCACCTCGACCGGGGTCTACGACAGCGGTGCGACGCTGAAGATCTACAACGTGGCGACGCCCAACTCGCCGATCACGAACGGTCCCGCCAGCGCGGAGATCAACGCGACCGGCGCGGTCGTCTACGGCTACAACCTGACAGTTCCCACCGACGGCTACTACGTGATCGAGTTCAGCGCGCCGAACGTGACGCTCTCCTCGGCCGATTCCGGCACGCTCAGTGGCAACGTGGCCTCGTTGAAGATCACGGTCGGATCGCCGACCACCGAGCCGACGACCCCGCCGACGATCCCGCCGACAAACACGGTCCCGAGCACGGGTGGCACCTCGACCGCTCCGTCGACGGGCTCCTCGCCGGAGACCTCGCCGGCTTCGGGCTCTTCGGGCCCCGCGACCACCTCCAAGGGCGTGGGGTCGGGCGTGAGCGCCGAGAAGATCGCTCGGGCTCTCGGTGTGCACCAGAGCGCACTCGGAAAGCTGAACACGGCGATCGCGACGACCAACGGGTCGATCCACAAGTTCCACAACGCCTCGGTGTTCGCCCAGAAGAAGCACCTCGCGGTCGCGTCCAAGCTGTCCGCGAACGTCAAGCGGCTCGAGGACCGGCTGCACAGCCTGCTCCAGCGGCGCCAGGACGTGGTCTCCCACATCCGTAGCCTGCAGCAGAGCCTGCAGAACGCCCGGCAGGGCTGAAGAAAGGCCGCAGCCGCTCTCCCAGGCGAGCGGCTGTCACGGAAGCGGGGGCGAGCGTTAAGCTCGCCCCCGCTTCTTCTGTGTCGGCGCCCGCGCCGTGCCCGCGACGGGTACCGCCTTGTTGCGCCGCGCACGGTTCGAAGATCGCCAGCTGCGCGCATGGGATCTCACCTCTTCTGGCACAGGAGAAGAGATCGACCTTGTCTACGGCCGCTCCCGCAGCTCTCGGCCGCGCGCCGGGACCCGGCGCGTTTCCGGCAGT
>JAKABX010000101.1 GCA_021796545.1 Actinomycetes bacterium | reverse complement strand
TCGTCTCGCTGCTTGTCGCCGCGCTCGTCTTCATCCTCGAGCGCTCCCACACCCGCGCGCTCGATCTCGTCGACGAGAGGACCTCGGAGCTGCGCCACCGCGCGCTGCACGACGAGCTGACCGAGCTGCCGAACCGGGCGCTGATCTTCGACCGCGCCGAGCAGATGCTCGCGTGCGCCGCGGAGCAGGGTCGGGAGGTCTCGGTCCTCTTCGTCGATCTCGACATGTTCAAGGACGTCAACGACACCCTCGGGCACGGCGCGGGCGACCAGCTCCTGCGCGAGGTCGCCCGGCGCCTCGCCGGCGCGCTGCGCGGCGGCGACACCGTCGGCCGCCTCGGCGGGGACGAGTTCGTCGTCCTCCTCGACCACGCACGGGGCAGCCGCGCCCCCCGGGATGTCGCCCACCGCCTGCTCGCGGCGCTGCGAGCCCCGGTCGACCTCGGGGCGGGCGGGCCGATCGCGGTGTCGGCGAGCGTCGGCATCGCGTCCGGTGCCCACCACAGCGTCGAATCCCTGCTCGGCGACGCGGACATCGCGCTCTACGAGGCCAAGGCAACGGCGCGGGGGAGCTACGTCGTGTTCGACCCGGCGATGCGCACGGCGATCGCGACGCGCATCGGCCTCGAGGCCGAGCTGCGCCGGGCGATCAACGCGCGCCAGTTCGTCCTCCACTACCAGCCGATTCTTGACCTGGCGACCGAGACGACGACCGGGGCGGAGGCGCTCGTGCGTTGGGACCACCCGACCCGCGGCCTCGTCCCGCCCGGTGAGTTCGTCCCGCTGCTCGAGCAGACGGGTCTGATCGTCGAGGTCGGACGCTTCGTGCTGTTTGAGGCGTGCCGCCAGGCGGCGCGCTGGCGCTCGGTCGGGCGCGAGCTCGAGGTCTCGGTGAACGTCTCGGCCCTCCAGCTTGAGCGCGACGACTTCGTCGAGCTCGTCGCCCAGGCGCTGCGCGCCGCGGCGCTGCCACCGGCGCTCTTGCGCCTCGAGATCACCGAGACGACCCTCATGCGCGACGCGGTCCGCTCGGCCGAGCGGCTGCGCGCGCTGAAGGCGCTCGGGGTGAAGTGCGCGATCGACGACTTCGGGACCGGCTACTGCTCGCTCTCCTACCTCCAGCTCTTCCCGGTGGACGCGCTGAAGATCGACCGCTCCTTCATCGCCCAGATGGCGGCCTCGAGCGAGAACGCGACGCTCGTCTCCAACATCATCCGCCTCGCCCGTGACCTCGGTCTCGAGACCGTCGCGGAGGGGATCGAGACGCGCGCCCAGATCAACGCGCTGCGGGCGCTCGGCTGCGCGAGCGGCCAGGGCTACCTCTTCGCCCGGCCGCTCGACGGGGCGACCCTCGAAGCACTGCTCAACCGGAAGGCCGGGCTGCACGTCGGCGCCGGGGCCTCGCCGCGCTTGGTCCCCGGCAAGGTCGCGACGCACGCGACGCGCTGAGGGCTGGGTCGGGGACCCGCGTCGCCCCCGGCGATCAGGCCCGTGCCGTCAAAGCCCGGGCCGGCACCGCGAGGAGAAAGGGCGGCTCGCCGACGAGCTCGGCCTCGTCGGCGAGCGCGAGCAGGCCCGTCAGGGCTGCGAGCGCGGCGTCGACGAGGTCAACGCTGCGGAGCGCTCCGGTGTCGACCCCGGCCGCGGCGAGCGTCGCGGCGCGCCAGGCGCGCTTTTTCGCGGCGGACCGCAGCGTCCTGGGCGGGGGCGTCGCCCCGCGCAGGACGACGTCGGTCGCGTGCGGGAAGACCTCGAGGGCGTGCCCGGCCGGCGCGCCCCGATGGCGGAGGCGCGGAAAGCCCGCCGCCTCGGCCGCCGCGAAGGCCTCCTCGCCGGCGCGCACCCAGTCGAAGAAGGGGCGGTCGTAGCCCTCGTCGACCGCGGGCGTCGAGAAGACGCGGATGTGGCGGCGACGCAGCGCGATCTCACAGGGCCGGGTCCGTCCGGCCTCGCCCGGTCCGGGCGGCGAGTCGATGGCGACGACCGCGAGCTGTGGGCCCGCAGCGTCGAGGAGGGCCGCAAGCTCGCCGGGCTCGACGCGCGCGCGTGCGGTGACGGGACGCCGCCGCGCGTCGAGGACGACGACGTCGAGCCCGCGCGTCGCCGAGACGTCGACGCCGGCGGCGAGGGCCACCCGCCGAGCCTACGGGCCCTCCAAGGTGATCACCAGGTTCGTTTCACTTGCGCGTCAGGTCGGGCCCGTAGTTTGCGTGGCGATGACCACGAGCTCCCGGTTCCTCGCGCCGCGTCGCCGCTGCTCAGGGGCGGCACAATGACGGCGATGCCCCCGACCCTCCAACGCGGCGAGCGCCGCCGCGAGGCGGCCGCCCCGCCCGTCGCGCGCCGGCGCAGCCCCGCGCCGCGGCCCCGCCAGGTCGACGTCGCGCTCCTCGTCGTCGCCCTCGGCGGCGGGGCGACGGTCGGGAGCGCGCTGATCTCCGAGACGGCCTCGCAGCTGCGGGCGGCGGGCGGCGTCGCGATGCTGCTCGGGAACCTGACGGGCCTCGTCGGCACCTACCTCGCCCTGGTGATGTTCCTCCTCGTGAGCCGCCTGCCCTTCGTCGAGCGCGTGCTCGGCCAGGACGGCCTCCTGCGCTGGCACCGCAAGCTCTCGCCGTGGCCGATCTCGCTCATCGTCGCCCACGCGATCCTGCTCACGGTCGCGTACGCGCAGGCGACCCACAACGGCTTTCTCCGCCAGGTCGGGCAGTTCGTCTCGGGCTACCCCGGGATGCTGACGGCCTTCGTGGGCTTCGGGCTGTTCGTCGCGGTCGCGGTCGTCTCCATCTACTCGATCCGCCGCCGTCTGCGCCGGGAGACCTGGTGGGCGGTCCACCTCGCGATGTACGCGGCGTTCGCGCTCGCGTTCGCGCACGAGGTCGTCCTCGGCCCGTCCTTCGTCGGCCACCCCGTCGCCCAGGTCCTCTGGTCGGCCGCCTGGGCGGCCACGGCGGGGTTGGTGATCGCGTTCCGCTTCGGCCTCCCCCTCGTCCGCTCGCTGCGCTACGGCCTGCGCGTCGACCACACCCGCGAGGAGGCGAACGGGGTGACCTCGATCGTGCTGCGCGGGCGCAACCTCGAGCGCCTCGCCGTCTCGGGCGGCCAGTTCTTCGAGTGGCGCTTCCTCGCCCGCAAGATGTGGTGGCAGGCCCACCCCTACACGCTGTCGGCCCGCCCGCAGCCCCCCTTCCTCCGTCTCACGGTGCAGGCCGTCGGCGACCACTCGAGCGCGGTCGCCACCCTGCCCAAGGGCACTCGCGTCCTGCTCGAGGGCCCCTACGGCGCCTTCACCACCTACGCCAAGCGCCACCCCCGCGTCGCGATCGTCGCGGGAGGCGTCGGGGTCACGGCGGCGCGCGCCCTGCTCGAGGACCTCGGCGAGCACAGCGAGCCCTTCGTCCTGCTCCGGGCGCGCACCGAGGCGGACCTTCCCCTCGTCGAGGAGGTCCGCAAGCTCGTCGAGGACCGCCGCGGCACGCTCAAGGTCGTCACCGGCACGCGCCGGGAGGTGCCCGCCGACAAGGTGGCGGCACTGCTTCCCGAGCTGCGCCGCCGCGACGTCTTCGTCTCGGGCTCGGAGGACTTCGTCACCGCGGTGCGCGCCGCGCTCGCCAAGCGCCGCGTCCCGCTGTCCGCGATCCACTGGGAGGAGTACGCACTGTGAACAGGCCGCGCACCGCGCTGATGACCGTCGCCGCGGGCGCCGGGCTCGCCGGCGTCGTGCTCACCCACTCCGGCACGCCGACGGGCGCCGCGCTCGGGACGGCGCCGCCGGCGAGCTCGTCGTCGTCGGGGTCCGCGTCGGCGTCGTCGGGAGGGGGCGCGTCCTCGGCGCAGAAGACCTCCCCCTCCCACCGGACCACGTCCTCCAAGCCCGCCAGCGCGGCCAACCGCACCGGGTCGGCGCCCGCGCCCTCGGCGGGGCCGGCACCCGCTCCCGGCACCGTGCGGTCCGCGCTCGGCGAGGGCGTCAACTACGGCTACGGCATCCTCGCGGTCAAGGTGACCGTGTCGGGGGCGCGGATCACGGCCGTCACCGTCCCCAAGCTGCAGGTCGCCGAGCAGTACTCGCTCCAGCTCGCCCAGCAGGTCTTCCCGATGCTGAAGAGCGAGGTGCTCCAGGCCCAGAACGCGAAGATCGCGGCCGTGAGCGGCGCGACCTACACGAGCGAGGCGTACGCGATGTCGCTGCAGAACGCGCTCAGCAAGCTGCACGTGCGCTAGGCGCACCTCGTCTCCGGCTCCCGCGCCCGGCGCCTTCTGGGGCGCCCCGGGG
>JAKABX010000025.1 GCA_021796545.1 Actinomycetes bacterium | reverse complement strand
CGCTGTCGAGGTAGAAGCTGTCCTGGTTGGAGCGGGCCGGGTGGTCGGGCGGCATGTTGAGCGCCGTGAAATTGTGCCAGTCGGACTCGACCTCGGGGCCCTCGGCGATCTCGTAGCCCATCCCGACGAACACGTCCTCGAGCTCCTCGCGCACCTGGGTCACGAGGTGCAGGTGACCCGGTGACCAGCGCGCCGTAACCTCGCCGAGGTCGAGGCGGTCCGCCGCCAGGCGCGCTGCACGCGCCGTTGCGCCGAGCGCGCCCGCGCGGGCGGCGAGCGCCTCCTCGACCTCGGCGCGCGCCGCGTTCAGCGCGGCGCCGACCTCGCGGCGCTGCTCGGGGGCTCCGGCGCCGAGCGCGCGCTTCCAGCGGGCCAGGACCCCGCCGCGCCCGAGCAGTTCGAGGCGCAACTCGGTGTGGCGGTCGAGGTCTTCGGCCTGCGCGATCGATGCCAGGGCTCCGGCGACGAACGCCTCGATCTGCGCGGCGCCCGGCAGCGCGGCGTTGTCCGCGGCAGCGTTGTGCGACATGGCGCCCATGTTAAGGGCTCCCGGGAAGTTGCCCCTCGGCCACGCGCCGACGTCGGGCGATCTCGAAGGTGAGGACCGTCGCGGCCATCGCGACGTTGAGCGACTCGCTGCCAGCCGCCATCGGGATCGAGACCGCCCCGTCGCAGAGTCGGACGATCTCCTCGGCGAGACCGGCGGCCTCATTGCCGAGCACGAGTGCGACGCGCCCGTCGAGCGCGACCCTCGCGTAGTCGTCGCCGCCGTCCTTCAGCGTCGCGAGCCGCCGCAGCCCGGCGGCGCCGACGCGCGCGAGCACTGCCGCGGGCTCGCCACCGACCACGATCGGCACCTGGAAAAGTGCCCCGGCCGAGGCGCGCACGACCTTGGGGTTGTAGCAGTCGGCGCTGCCCTCACAGCAGATCACCCCGTCCGCACCGGCAGCCGCGGCCGAGCGCAGGATCGCGCCGAGGTTCCCCGGGTCGCGCACGTCGACGCAGACCAGGACGAGTGAGCCGCCAAGGACCTGCTCGAGGGGACGGTCGCAGGTGGCGACGACCCCGCAGATGCTCTGGGGCGTCGTCGTGTCGGCGATGCGCTCCATGACCCCCGACCCGAGCCCAAAGGCCCGCACGCCTGCCGCCGCGGCACGCTGCAGCAGTGCCGCGGCCGCCGGGGTCGTGCGGGCCTCGGGGGCGAAGTAGAGCGCTTCGAGCGTCGCGCCGGCATCGAGTGCGGCGGTGAGGATCTTCGGCCCCTCGGCGACGAACGCGTTGTCGCTGCGGCGGACCGAGCGCTGGCGGAGCAGGCGCCGGAGGCGCTGCACCCGCTGGTGACGTGGGCCGAGCAGCGCGCCGTTCAGGAAGCGGCCTCCCCCGCGGCCTCGTCCTCCACCTCGGCGGCGGCAAGGTCCGTCCCGAGCAGTTCGGGGGCCCCCTCCTCGCCGAGGGCCTCAACGGCGATCTTGACAAGCGCCGCGAACGCCGCCTGGTCGCGCACGGCGAGATCCGCGAGGACCTTGCGGTCGACCGCCACGTCGGCGCGGTGCAGGCCTGCGATGAAGCGGCTGTAGCTGACGCCCTCGGCGCGAGCCGCGGCGTTGATGCGCTGGATCCAGAGCTTGCGGAAGTCGCCCTTGCGGGCACGCCGGTCGCGGTACGCGTACTGCAACGAGTGCATGACCTGCTCGTGCGCGGCCCGGTAGGACCGCGACTTGTTGCCGTAGTAGCCCTTGGCACGCTCGAGGACTGCGCGGCGGTGCTTCTTGCCATGGACGGCGCGCTTCACCCTCGCCATGGGACCTGCTCCTTTCGACGAAATCGCTGTGGGGGCGGGCGGCGGTGCCGCCGCGGGGGTGTGCTCAGATGCCGAGCAGGCGCCGCACCTGGCGGCGGTCGCCGGACGCGACTTCGGCCTCGTTCTTGAGGCGGCGGGTCCGCGTCGATGACTTCTTCTCGAGCAGGTGGGAGCGGAACGCCTTGCGGCGCATGATCTTGCCGGTGCCGGTCACCTTGAAGCGCGCCGCCGCACCTCGATCCGTCTTCATCTTCGGCATCGTTCAGCCCTCTCCACCTGGGTGTTCGCTCGTCTCGCCCGTTGCGGCCGCGTCGCGCGCAACGCGGGACTGGCGTGCCCGCTTGTCGGGTGCCAGCACCATCACCATGTTCCGGCCGTCAAGGCGCGCCTCGGACTCGACCTTGGCGTTACCGTCCACCTGCTCGGCGATCCGGTCAAGGATCCTCTTGCCGAGCTCGGGGTGGTAGACCTCACGGCCCCGGAACATGATCGTCACCTTCACCTTGTGGCCGTCCTGGAGGAACTTCACGACCTGGCGGGTCTTGGTGTCGAAGTCGCCCTGGCCGATCTTCGGCCGGTACTTCATCTCCTTGATGCCGACGCTGCTCGCCTTGCGCCTGGACTCCTTCGCGCGCTGCGCCTCGTCGAACTTGAACTTTCCGTAGTCCATGATCCGGCAGACGGGCGGGTTCGCGAGCGGAGCCACCTCGACGAGGTCGAGGTCCATCTGCCGGGCGATCGAGAGGGCCTCAGGCAGCGGCTTGATGCCGAGCTGGTTGCCCTCGGGATCGACGAGGCGGACTTCACGGGCACGGATCCGTTCGTTCATCCGCGGCTCGTCCGCGCTGGGGGCGCTGGCGATCTGGCACCACTCCTCTCGGTGGGAGCCCCACTTGGCCGCAGGGCGTCGATGACGGGAAGACGCGGCACGGCCGGCTCGACCACCTAGACCCGGTGCACACGCCCGCAGCGGTGACCGGGTGGGAGTCGCCCCGAGGCGGCCCCGCTTCCCCTGAATTTGGGCCATAGGCTAGCAGCATGAGCAGCCTGTGGACACCGGGCGGTGAGCACCGCGTCGATCCTGCGCCCCCGAGCGCGCCACGCGGCACCGGCGCCCGGTCCCGGTCCGAGATCGAGACGCCGCCGACCGACGCGGAGCTCGACGAGAGGGCTCTTACGGACCTGGCCGCCTTCGAGCGCCAACTCCTCGCCACGCCGGCCGCCGACGTCGTCGCCAACCACTGCTACGGCCTGTTCGAGCTCGCCGCCCTACACCTGCGCCAGCAGCCGCCCCACCTCGAGGAGGCCCGCCTCGCCATCGACGCGTTCGGCGCGGTGGTCGAAACGCTCGAGGGCCGGCTCGGGGCCGCGGGGCCGACGCTCCGTGACGGTCTCGCCCAGATCCGACTCGCGTTCGTCCAGCTCTCGAGCGTCCCGGGGGCAGGTGAGCCGGGCGCAGAAGGCGCGGGCTCCTGAGCGCCGCCCTGGTGCGCACGCCGCCCGGAGCGCTCCCCCGCCTCGTGGCGAGCGACCTCGACGGCACCTTGCTGCGCGAGGACGGCAGTGTCTCGGCGCGCACGGCGGCCGCGCTCGAGCAGGCGCGCCGGGCCGGCACCGTCGTGGTGCTCGTCACCGCGCGCCCGCCGCGCTGGGTGACAGAGCTCGCCGCCGCGCTCGCGTGCCACACGACCGTGATCTGTGCGAACGGCGCCCTGATCTATGACTCCCGGCGCGGCCGGATCGTCTCCGAGCGCGCGCTCGCGCCGGCGACGGCCGGCACGCTCGTCGCCCGCCTGCGCCGCGCGGTCCCCGACCTCGCCTTCGCGGTCGAGCACGCCGACGGCTTCGCGCACGAGCCCGGCTACGCGCCACGCTGGCCCGCCGAAGTGACCACGGTCGCGCCTATCGAGGAGCTCGTGCGCACACCGGTCGCCAAGTTGCTCGCGCGCCACGGCGGCGCGCTCGACGACACCACGCTCCTCGCGCGCTGCCGGGCGGCGGCGGGGGCTCTGGCCGAGGTCTCGGTGTCGAGTCTCGGCGGCCTGGTCGAGGTTGCGGCGGCCGGCGTGACCAAGGGTGCCGCGCTCGGCACGCTCGCCGCGACGCTCGGTCTCGGACCGACCGACACGATCGCCTTCGGCGACATGGTGAACGACATCCCGATGCTCGCCTGGGCGGGCTGGGGCGTCGCGGTCGCGAACGCGCACCCGGCGCTGCGACAGGTGGCCGACGAGATCACCGCAGCGGCCGACGACGACGGGGTCGCCCGCGTCCTCGAACGTCTCCTGCCGACGCGGCAGCGTCCCGGCCGCGCTCCGCTCAGGCCGGCGTGAGCGCCCGCGCCTCGAGCACGCCGGTCGGGCCCATGGCGAGACGGTAGCGGACGCGGGCGCCGACGGGGACGCTCCGGCTCCCGTCCGCGATCGCGACGCAGTGGAACGGCACGAGCTCGCCGTCGTCGGCCTCGAGCGTGCCGAGGCCGCGCGCCTCGTCGAAGTCGACGACCACCCCGACGCGCCAGAGGTCGAGCCGCCCGAGGCCCGCGGCCGACCGAGCCGGGGCTGGCGCGCTCACGGAACGATCTTGGACAGCGGCAGCTCGAGGACGTCGGACGCGCCGCGGTCTTTCAGCTCGGGGATGAGGACGTTGATCGCGGACTTCGGCACGACCGTCTCGATCGCGAAGCCGCCGTTGCCGAAGAGCTTGGAGACGGTCGGCGCCTTCATCGAGGGAAGGACGGCGATCACCCGCTCGAGGTCGCCTTCGGCGACGTTCAGCTTGACGAGGACCTGCGAACGCGCCGTCAGCGCTCCCTGGAGAAGGGTGAGGAGCTGGCCCATCGCGTGCGCCTTGGCGGGATCGGCCGCGGCGGCGGGATTCGCGATGAGCTCCGGATAGGACTCGAGCACGGTCGCGACGATCCGGAGGCCTGCGGCACGAAGCGCCCGACCCGTCTCGGTGATCTCGACCACCGCGTCCGCGATCTCGGGCACCTTGGCCTCCGTCGCGCCGTAGGAGAGGCGGACGTCTGCGTGCACCTCGTGGGCGAGGAGGAAGCGCTCGGTGAGGCGCGGGTACTCGGTCGCGACGCGCGCCCCGCTCGGAAGGTCTTCGACGCGGTCGATGCGCGAGGCGGCATCGACCGCGAGCACGACGCGGATCGGATCCGCGGTCGCCTTGTTGTAGGAGAGCACACCGAGCGAGTGCACCTCGGCGCCGGTCTCCTCGATCCAGTCCCGCCCCGTGATGCCGAGGTCGAACAGCCCGTCGGCGACATAGACCGGGATCTCCTGGGGCCGCAGGATCCGCACGTCCGCGACGCGGGGATCATCGATCGTCGCGCGGTAGTCGACCTCCGAGCTGCGCCGGATCGCGAGGTCGGCGTCCGCGAAAAGCTCGAAGGTCTGGCGCTCGAGGGAGCCCTTGGGAAGGACGATCCGCAGCATGTCCCAAGCCTTACCCGAGCCGCGCCGGGGCGCCAGTGACGCTCACGCGATCGCGTCGAGCGCGCGCCGCTCGAGGTCCCGCACGGCCGCTGCGGGGTCCGGCGCGTGGAAGATGGCACTGCCCGCCACGAAGACCCGTGCGCCCGCCCGCGCCGTCTTCTCGACGGTTCCCTCGGCGATCCCGCCGTCGACCTCGATGAGGACGTGCAGGCCGCGCTCGTCGATCGCGCGGCGCGCCGCGGCAATCTTGGGAAGAACCTCCTCCATGAACGCCTGCCCGCCGAAGCCCGGGAAGACGGTCATCACGAGCAGCAGGTCGAGCGCCGCGAGGTGCTCTTCGACGGCGGCAAGGGGCGTGTCGGGATTGAGGGCGAGCCCGGCGCGCATTCCGAGACGGCGGATCTCCTCCAAGAGCGCGGCCGTGTCGCCGACCTCGACGTGCACCGTGACCGAGTTCGCCCCCGCGTCGCGAAACGCCGCAAGGAACTCGCCGGGGTTCGTCATCATCAGATGGCAGTCGAACAGCGCCGCGCTGTGCGGCCGCAACGAGGCGACGACGGGCGGGCCGATGGTGAGATTCGGGACGAAGTGGCCGTCCATCACGTCGAGGTGCAGCCAGTCGGTCGCCGGCGCAACCGCCGCGGCAGCCTGCGCGAGGCGCCCGAAGTCGGCCGAGAGCAGTGAGGGCGCGATGTGGACCTGTTCGGCGCTCGCCCCGGGCATCCCGAGCACGCTAGTCGCCCGGCCGCGCCCCGGTCAGCGCCGCGCTGCCCCGCTGGGCGCGCGGCGCATGCTCGACCCGGCGGGCCGCACGCCGGTGGGACCACGGGGAGGACCGCGCACAACGCGACGTGGACCACGTCTCCTCGCGGGAGGGTTCGATGGTCGATCGCGCCGGGACCGCGGGCATCCAGCACGGCAATCGGTCCCCGGGCACCGGACGTCACGTTCCGCCGTGGGCTCCGGGGCGGTCGGCGGGCGCGCAGCACGGCGCGAGCGCGGCAACGATGACAGCGCGCCGAGGACCCCTCAAGCGAGACGGCGACGACAAAGCGCGCCTGTTCCGGCCGTCGCACACCGGGGGGCGGCACAAGCGCCGCTATCTCTTGCGAGCCACCGCGGCCTTGCGGGTGAGGACGGCGGGCGTCTCTTCTCGGGCACGGCCCGTCCGGCGACCCCTGCAGCCGGCGCCCGCCCCGGACCTTGCGACGGCGACCCGCACGGCCCGTTCCGGTGGTGTCGGAGATCCCCGGCGCATTGTCGCTCCGACGTCGACTCGGGCGGTGGTCGCCGGGGTCACGAGAGCAGCGCGACAGCCGACGCTGCGGACCCGCGTACGCCTCCGGGCGGACTCAGGACGCCGTGAGCACGTGCACCCAGTGGCGCAGGGTCGCCACACTTACGGGACCCTCGACGATGTGGCGCACCTGTCCCCCCGCGGAGATGAAGACCGTGTCGGGGAGGAACGCGAGACCGAGCTGGTACGCGACGCTCTCCTGCTGGTCCTCTGCGGCCGGGAAGGTCACGCCCGAGCGCCGCGCGAACGCGAGACCGCTGCCGGGCTGGTCGTTGCCGTCGACCCCGATGTAACGCACCGGCGAACCCGCGCGCTGCTGCGCGCGCACAAACCGGGCGACCACCGGGAGCTCCTTTTGGCAGGGCGTGCACCACGACGCGAAGAACAGGAGAACGACGGGATGGTGCCGCGTCGTGTCCCCGGGGTAGGTGAGGGGCGGTCCACCGCCGAGGCGGGGCAGGGAGAAGTGCGGCGGCCGGGGAAGGCTCGGCGCGGCACCCGGCGCCGGGGTGCGCGTCCCGAGCGTCGCCACCAGCGCGCCGGCGAGTGCGACGACCGCCGCGGCGAGCAGCACGAGGACGGCGCGGCGGCGCCCACGCCGACGCAGCGGTGCGCCGTCGGTGCCCGGCGCGTCGGTCAGAGCCACCTGGGGGGCCGTCTCGACGCCCAAAGGGGGCCTCAGGGGTGCCGGACGACGACGTCGAGCGCCATCACGACGAACAGGAGGCTCAGGTAGCTGATCGAGAACTTGAAGGTCTTGAGAGCGGTCGGGACATCGAGGCGGCGCCGCAGGCGCAGCGCGTACGCGATGAACGCGCCACCGAGGACGAGTGCCGTGCCGACGTAGAGCGGGCCCATGTGGCCGACGACCGCGAAGACGAGGGTGAGGGCGACGAGCAGCACCGTGTAGAGGAGGATCTGGCGGGCCGTGCGCTGGAAGGTCGCCACGACGGGGAGCATCGGCACGTCGGCCGCCTCGTAGTCGTCGCGGTAGCGGATCGCGAGCGCCCAGAAGTGCGGCGGCGTCCAGACAAAGATGATCGCGAACAGGACGACCGGCGCCCAGGACAGGCTGCCGGTGACCGCCGCCCACCCCACCAGAACGGGCACCGCGCCGGCCGCACCGCCGATGACGATGTTGCTCGAGTAGTTGCGCTTCAGCCAGAGCGTGTAGACGAAGACGTAGAACGCCGTCGCCGACACCGCGAGGCACGCCGACAGCAGGTTCACGGTCAGCCACAGCTGCACGAAGGCCACGATCTCGAGCGCCACGGCGAACACGAGCGCCGCGCGCGGCGTCACCTCACCGGTCACGAGGGGCCGGCGCCGCGTGCGGTGCATGACCTTGTCGATGTCGCGGTCGATGACCATGTTCGTCGCGTTGGCGCCGCCGGCGGCCAGCGTGCCGCCGAGCAACGTCGCGAGCATGAGCGCCAGCGAGGGGACGCCCCGGCGCGCGACGAACATCGTCGGCAGGGTCGTGATCAGCAGCAGCTCGATGATGCGGGGTTTGGTGAGCGCGACGTAGCTGCGAACCTTGGCCAGGCGACCGAGCGCGAGGCGCGCCGCGGGAGCCTCGAGGGAGGTGGTGGCCATTGCGGCAAGACTAGGGCTCTCCGCGGTGGTGGGGAAGCTCTCGCTCGTCATCGCTTGCTCCTTGCCCGGGCGCGCCGGCACCGCCGGGGCGCGCTGGTAGCCTCGCCGGCGTGGCGCAGCCCGGCCCACCGCAGAGCGGCCCCGCGGCCCCGCCGTCCGCCGATCACCCGCCGGTGAAGCCGGCTTCTGCGCGCGCGGCCGCCTTCGCCGCGGGGCCGGCGCCGATCCCCCGCAAGACGGTCGTCGTCGGCGGTGCGGTCCTCCTCGCGATCGGTCTCACGGGCGCGCTTCTCGACAAGGTCTTCGTCCACCCCGGCGCACCGCCCCCGAAGACTGCGATTGCGCCGGCACCGCGCAACGCGCTGCGCATCGTGAAGGTGCCCCTCGCGAGTCTCCCGGGCGGCGCGCCCCTCGCGCACCTGCTCGGAACGGACGCGCTCGCCGGGAAGCGGGCGCCGGCGCTCTCCCTCCTCGCCCAGCAGGGTCGCCGCGTCCGTCTCGCCGACTTGCGCGGCGACGCCATCGTCTTGTCGTTCCTCGACTCCGCGTGCGACGACGAGTGCCCCGTTGTCGGCCCCGAGCTCGCGGCGGCCGACCGCCTCCTCGGTGCCCGCGCGCAGCGGGTCCGCTTCCTCACCGTCAACACCGACCCGCTCCGCACCGCCTTCTCGCCGGCACCGCCGGTGTTCACGCGCACCGGTCTCGCCGGCCTCAAGAACGCGGAATTCCTCACCGGGACGATCCACGCGCTCAACCCGATCTGGACCGAGTACGGCGTCACGATCGACGTCGCGAGCACGGGACGCATCGCGCACAGCGACCTCGTCTATTTGATCGACCCCCGTGGGCGCCTGCGCTACCGCATCACGCCGCCCGCGAGCGAGTCGCGTCGCGGCACCTACAGCCTCCCCGCGCCCGAGCGGGCCCGCGTCGCCAAGGCCATCGCGACCTACACCGCGTCGCTTTTCAGCGCGCCGAAGCACACGGGTTGACCAACCGCGCATCGCCTCACGCCCCGATGGGCATGACGGGGATCGTCGGCGGCTTCAAGGTGTGCTTCACGTCGCGACTCGCCGCCGCCACGTCGGCCAAGACCTTTGCCCGGTCCGACGCCGCGTAGCGCTCGAACGTCAACAGCTCCCGGCGCTCCTTGGCGGCGATCCCCCGAGGGGGATGGTCGGTCGTCAGCTTGTCGATCTCGGTCAGGGCGCCGAGCGCGTCCGAGGTCGTCCAGATCGACAGTGTCGCGACCGCGTCGCCGATCTTGCGTCCGGCGGCGGTGCCGGGCACCTCGATGTTCGCGAGGTCGAAGGTGCTCTGGTTGGTGAAGGAGCAGGCCGCGACGTCGTCGGTCAGCAACGCCGGGATGCGCGCACGGTTGGCCGCCGAGAGGCTCGGGCTCTGCGCCGCCTTGAAGATCTTGAAGCCCTCGCTCACTGCGAAGGCGCACTGGGCGAGGTCGGTGTTGATCGAGGCGATGACGGTCGCCTCCTGGCGCGTATCGCTCGCGGTCGTGGTCTTCTGGGGGAGGTCGACCACGACCGTGGTCGCGATGACCGCGACGACACCCGCCCCGAGCAGGATGCCGCGGCGCCGGTGCCAGGGTGGTCTCGGCGGGAGCCACGGATTGCCCCCCCCACCACCGCCACCCTGCCCGTCGGGACCGGCCGGGGGCGGAGGCGGCGTGCCGCCGAACTGGCGCCGTGCCCGCGGTGGGGCGACGGCGGCCGCCGCGCTCGTCCCCATCGCCCGTTCCCATCGCTCAGCCATGGCTCGGTGTTCCTTCGCCGTTACCCGGGCTCGTGACGCCCCCCTCGATGAAATTCCGTCGGCGCTCCTCGCGCACCAGCCGTCGCAGTTCGACCTCCGGCCGCTCGTCGCCGCTCAGCCAGCCGTGCAGCACCGCGAACACTGCCGGCACGAACGCGGCAGCGCTCGCGAGGAACAACACCCCCGAAGCGATCTGCTGGTCCCAGGCGGCCCCGCCGTGACGAGCATAGGCGGGGTAGAAGACGTGCGAGAACCCCCCGAGGTATGCCGTCACCCAGATCGTCCACATCGGCACCGCGGCGAGGAGCGCCCGGCCGGGACCGGGGGCAAGGCGCGCCTCGTGCGGTGGTGAACCGACGATCTCGGCCCACAGCAGGCCACCGACCGGGACGAGCGTCAACACCTCGGCGCCGACGAGCGCGGGATGCGTCGCCACGGCGTCCACCGCGGGCGGGATCCGCCATCCGATGACGGCCGCCATCTCCAGGACCAGGAAGACCAGGGAGCGTGAGAACGCGGCGTGGCGCTGACGCGCCTCGCTCAACGCCCCGAGGCGCGTCCAGAGCGCGGGAACGAAACGCTGGGGGGCGGCCAGCACGCACAGTGGCGGCACGCCGACACCCACCAGAGCGAACTGCAGTGTCTCCACCCACGCCCGTTGCCCGGTGTGGGTCACGATCGGCGGCACGACGGCGAGAACGAGCGCGAGGACCGCCCCCACCCCCGCCAGGTTCCGGAGGTGAACCGGCCCGCCGGCCTCTACCGGTTGGCGTGACGCTGGAAGTACCCCCAGAAGCAGACGACGAACAGCATTCCCAGCGGAATTGCGAGCGTCAGTACCTGAGCCCCAAGAATGTTGGCGGCGAGGGTCACCGCATTCCTCCTCCCCGGCCGGCCGCCCTTGCGAGGCCCCCGGAATCCGAACTTCGTCCTTCACGCTACTGCCCATGCCCCGCACCGGCGGCAGCGCCCTGCCGCCCGGCGCGCGTCGTCACACCAGATAGAAGAAGACCCAGAAGAACAGCGAGGCGAGCGTCATGAAGCCCATGACGTACGTCGCACCCTCGAGGTTCGCCCGGAACAGGCGCGCGACCGGCAGCCCCGAGCGTACGAGACCCCCGTCGCCGGCGACCTCGTGCTTGACGCGGTGGCCCCGCGCGAGCAGCGTCTCGATCCAGTAGACGCTGAGCACCAGCCCGGCGATGTTGATCGCGCCCCACCCGACAAAGCACGACGCGTAGCCGCTCGAGCCCGGGTAGAAGGGAAGCCGCGTGAGCTCGTAGATCTGGAGCCCGATCGCCAGCGCACCGAGCAGCACCGCCGTCCATCCCGCGACCGCGAGGTCCGCGGCTTCGCCTCGACGGAAGCGGTACTGCCCGTAGGCGATGCACGCGAACGTCGCCGCCGTGAGGGCAAAGATCGCCGCGCCGAGGGCCGTCGGCGCCGTCACGTGGTTCGGGCGCCAGAAGTCGAGGTTGTTCGCCGAGCGCAGGTAGAAGTATGCGAAGGCGAGGGAGGCGTATACGAAGGCACCGATGCCGATCAGAAAGCGGCTCCCGATCCACAGCGCGCTCTCCGCGGCGCGCTGCTCGTAGGCGGCCTCCTCCGGCGTCGACTGGTAGGTCGTCTGCGTGGCCATTCTCGCTCCGTCAGGCGTCGAGGACGTGGCGGCCGCAAAGCCGCGTGCGCGTCAGGTCGGACATGGGATCACTCGCTCCTGGCGGCGCCGTCGCCGGCGGTGTCGCCGGCGAGCGCCGCGGCGTACGCCGGGGAGCTCGCGCCGCCGAAGTCGGCGACAGGCGGAGCGTCGGGGACGCCGTAGAGGTACGGGTCGCTCACGATCACCGGGATGTGCTCGAAGTTGTACGCGGGCACCGGCGTCGGCACCTGCCACTCGAGGCCACGCGAGCCCCACGGGTTGGTCGGCGCTGGCTTCGGGTCGATCCAGATCGACCAGACGAAGTTGGCGATGAAGATCAGGAACGAAGCGCCGAGGATGTACGCCGACACCGACGCGAAGTCGTTGAGGGGCTGGAGGCGCTGCGCGTACTCGAAGACCCGTCGCGGCTGGCCGAGCAGGCCGACGATCAGCAGCGGGAAGAAGGTCAGGTTGAAGAAGATGAACATCACCCAGAAGTGCGCGAGCGACAGCTTCCGGTTGAGCGTCTTCCCCGTCATCTTCGGCAGCCAGTAGTACAGCCCACCGAAGAAGGCGAAGACGAGGCCGCCCATGATCGTGTAGTGGAAGTGCGCGAGCACGAAGAACGAGCCGTGCACCGTGACGTTCACCGGGACGTCGGAGAGGAAGACGCCCGTGATGCCGCCGATGAGGAAGTTGAAGTAGAGCGCCAGACAGAACAGCATCGGCGGTTCCATGCGCATTCGCGCTTTCCAGAGGGTTCCGAGACCGACGAGGAAGATGAATCCCGTCGGGATCGAGATGAGCTCGGTCGTCAGCATGAACAGCGGACGCATGTCGGGGTTGATCCCGCTCTGGAACAGGTGGTGCTGCCAGACGAAGAACGACAAGAGCGCCACACCGATCATGCCCGCGGCACCGACTTTGTAGCCGAAGAGCTGCTTGCCCGTGAACACCGGGAGCATCTCGCCGACCATGCCGAATCCCGGGAGGGCCATGATGTAGACCTCGGGGTGGCCGAAGAACCAGAACAGGTTCTCCCACAAGAAGCTGCTACCCCCGTGCTCGTTCACGTAGAACGCCGTCTGGGCGGTCCGGTCCAAGATGCCGAACAAGCCGGCGCAGATGAGGGTCGGGGTGGCGAAGACCAGGAGCGCCGCGGTCGCGAGCACCGACCAGACGAAGATCGGCAGGCGCCCCCAGGTCATCCCCGGCGCACGGCAGGTGACGATCGTCGCCGCCAGGTTGAAACCGGCGAGCACCATCCCGGTCCCGATGATGGCGAAACCGACAAGGTAGGAGTCCATGCCGCCGCCGGCCTGGGTCTGCAACGGCGCGTAGCCCGTCCAGCCGGTCGGGAACCCGCCCATCGGCAGAGCGGTGAGGATGACCATGTAACCGGCGGTGAAGAGCCACAGCGAGAAGGCCTCGACACGTGGGAAGGCCATGCGCCGCGAGCCGATCATGAGCGGCACGAGCCAGTTGCCGAGGGGGCCGATGACGAGAGAGGACGCCATCATCATCATGATCGTCCCGTGCTCGCCGACGACGGCGATGTAGGTGCCCGGGCCGAGCACGTGGATCGTCGGGTTGAGCAGCTCGGTGCGGATCGCCATGGCGAGGAGCCCGCCGGTGAAAAGGAACAGCAACGTCGCGATGACGTACTGCATCCCGACCACCTTGTGGTCCAGGCTGAAGCGGAAGTAGCGCATCCAGCCGCCTTCGGTCGGCGGGTACTCCGGGCTCGCGCCGACGAGCTTCGCGAGCGGGTAGTTGAGCGCTCCGATCCCGAGCAGCCAGCCGAGGGCGCCGAAGGTCAGGGCGAGAACGATCGCGACGTCGTTCTGGCCGCCGCCTTGGACGCTCACGTAGCCCGACCCGATGACGTTGCCGATGTAGTGGCCCAGCAGGTAGCCACCCGCGGCGACGACGAACGCGGTGAAGACGTTCTGGTAACGGTTAAGCCCGAGGCCGCCCGCCGGGCGCGTGCTCACGTGCCGTCCGGCGATCGGTGTGTCGATCGTGCTTGCCATCGATCAGTGTTCCTTCCGTCCGGGCTTTCTCGTCAGGAGTTCTTCGCGCCGTACTGCGTGATCCGCACGTGCTGCGAGCTGTACAGCTCGGTCTTGTTGTACGGGACCACGTTGTTCGGGTAGTAGCCGCCATCGGCGCCGTTCGCGTCGGGGGTGTAGATCCAGGCGAACGGCGGAAGGAGCTTGGTCTGGGAGGCGAGCTTGGCCTCGGTCGAGGTCGCCCACTTGTAGAAGGTGGCCTTCGGCACGATGTGGCCGTAGTCGTACATCGCGCCGTGCCAGATGCCGCAGAGCTCGTCGCAGCGGACCGTGAAGCGGCCAACCTGCGCCGTGTGGGTGAACGCGACGTTGTCCTCCTGGGGGTTCGCGTCCGCCTTGACGCCGAGCTGATAGGCCCAGAAGTCGTGGATCACGTCAAGGGACGTGACGTGGAACGCAATCTCGGTGTTGTTCGGGATCATGAGCTGGGTCGTCTCGAAGCCGCCGAAGGTCGGGTACCGGTAGGTCCACAGCCACTGCTGCCCGATGACCTGGATGGGCAGGATGTTCTTCGACGTCGGCGTCCAGACCGGGTTCGGTCCCTCACCGCCGCCCGCACCGGCGGGGACGACCAGCTCGTAGACGCCGAAACCGAACGCCCACATGACGGTGACCGCGGTGACGAGGATCCAGGCGACCTGGATGCGGGTCGCCCGCTTCGGGTCGGCCACGAACACCGGCGTGTCCGCGGGGATCTTCGACGCTCGCCAGTTGATCACGGCATAGGCCATGTAGACCCACACCGCAAGCACGACCGGGAGGGCCGTGACGACCAGGACGTTGATGTCGAACTGCTGGCCGGCCGCCGAGTCGGTCATGGTGCCCGGTGGCATGTGCGGCCCGATGACCCAGAAGTAGACCGGGTCGAGGACGGCGCTCAGGATCAGCCAGATCGTGACCATCGTGCGCAGGTCGTTGCTGCGCCGCGGGGTAGACATCAGGCGACCACCTTCAAAAAGCCTCCCATGTAGCCCAGCGTCGACATCGGGCCCCCGTTGCCGTACAGGTAGCCGAGGCCGCACGGCACGAAGCATTGCCAGCGGTACTGGCCCGGTCCCGGCGTGGTGAAGCTGAACTTGATCGTGTTGTGCGCGTCGCTGAGCGGACAGGGCGCCGCGTTGCAGAAGTTCTTCGCGTTGCCGTTGACCCCCGCCAACGGGACGTTGATCCCGAGGCGCGGGATGGAGAAGGTGTGGCCGACGCCGTTGCCCTTGTAGGAGTCGATCAAACTGAACAACTTGCCGTTGAGCGTCGGCTTCACACCCTGGACGACGCCGCGCTCCTGGTTGCGCAGCGGTCCGCCCGAGTCGTACTGGTACAAGGTGACGTCGATCGTCGTGTGTGCCGGCAGATCCCACAGCGTGCTGTGCACCCACTTGCCCTGCGGCGACTCGGCCAGGTAGGAGACCCAGTTCGGATTGTCCCCGAACCCGATCGCGCTCACCGTCTGCAAGGTGAGGTGCACGGGCTGGCCCTTCGGCTGCGCCGTCGTGTAGTCGACCGTGATCGGCTCGCTGCGCAGGAACGCCATCGAGGTCATGATCACGAGGGCCGTCGCGATGCCGAGCAGCATGGCGAAGATCCCGATGCGTGCCCCGCGTTTCACCTTCCGCGCCTCCCTTTGGGGACGGCACGGCTCACGCCGGCGTGCGCCCCCATGATCTCCCGGTACCCGCCAGGTGGCTACAAAGTGTTGGCACGGGGCACATCGCTGTGCGACCGCGCAACCGGTTGCACCCGCCTGATGGGGGCACGATAAGACCTTTCTCAGCCGGCGTCAACAATTACGTAACCCCTATCCTCGCCTTTGAGCAGGCAGTATTCCGAGTTGTCCGCTTCCGGCCGATTCGTGTTGCAGACACGCGCGCGTCTGTTTCAGGGACGTGACGTTCCGCCGAGTTCGGGGAGCCCGGCACGGTGCAGCAGGTGCTCGAGCATCGCCGAGATGCCTCCGTCCTCCTCGTCGATCACCCGGCGGACGACCTTGATCAGGATCGGCGTCGCCCAGAAGTCCCCGCAGATCCACAGGATCGCGGCACCGAGCTGCTGGTCGGCGAAGGCCGAAAAGCGGATCCCGGGCAGGTGGTCGTAGACCGTGTACCACGAGGTCGCAGTGAAGATCGACATCGACATCGCGAGCACGAACATGACGGCGTTGGTGGTGAGAATGGCGCCGATCTGGGCCGGGAGGGAGAGGCGCGGATGGAACGGGTGCGAATCCATGAGCTCCATCCAGAACAGGACCCCGGTCACAAGGAAGCTCCCGTGCATGAGCACGACGTGAACCATCGTGTTGCGCTCCGCGAGGTTGAACAGCGCGGGCACGTGCCACAGCACCATGTCGAGGTTCAACAGCGCGACGCCCACCCATGGGCTGCGCAGCAGACGGCCGATCCCCCGGAGCGGTCCTGACCACGCCGACAGCAGGAGCGCCCGCCCGAGCCGGCGGCGCCAGCGCACCGGCAGCCCGTGGGCGACCGGCAGCCAGGGCGCGGCCCCGACGAGGAGCATCGGGGCGATGAACATGAGCAGGACGTGCTCGATCATGTGGACGAAGAAGTAGCGGTCCCCCCAGTAGTCGATCGGCGAGTCGACGGCGACGAGGAGTGCCGCCACCCCCCCGTACCACTGGTAGGACGCACGGCGTCGGCGCCGGACGCGCGCCGGCACCGACCGCCGCGCGAGGTTCGCGAGGCCGCGCTCGTAGAGCACGGTGAGCACGAGGCAGATGGCGACCATGGGGTCGAGGGACCAGTGCGCGAAGACGTAGCTCACCGCGCACCCGCCGGGCGCCGACAGATTGGTGTCGCAGGGGTCACGGCGTGAACCGTAGAGGACTCCGAAGCCGTTCGGGGCGAGGCGTTCAGCTGCCGAGCCGCTCGCCGGGCGCGAGCCTTGCGCCCTGCAGCCACTGGGCCGCCGCCTGGCGCGAGCGTCCTTCGCCCTGCACCTCGACCAGCTCGAGGCTCCCCTGCCCCGCCTGGACGGCGGTCCCGACAACGGTGCCGGGCGCCTCGGCACCGGGAAGCGCCGTGGAAGACGCACGCGCCCGGTGGACGAGCAGACGCCGGCCGCGCAGCGTCGTCGAGGCCCTGCCGACGCGCACCACGCGCTCGAGCTCACAGGCGGGACGCGCCCAGTCGAGGACCAGCTCCTCGGGCCTCAGCTTCTCCGCATAGGTCGGCTCGCCCCGCTGGGGAACGGGCACACCGAGCCCCCCGACGCCGGACGCGAGACGCTCGAGGAGCAGCGCCGTCCCGAGCGCGCCGAGCCTCTCGCGCAGCTCGTCGGCCGTCTCGTGGTCACCGATCGGCGTCTCGACCGAGGCGTAGACGGGCCCGGTGTCCAGCCCGGCCTCGAGCGCCATCAGGCAGACGCCCGTCACCGAGTCACCCGCGAGGATCGCCCGCTCGACCGGGGCCGCGCCCCGCCAGCGCGGCAGAAGCGAGAAGTGCAGGTTGCACAGGGGGACCCGCGCGAGCACCTCGGGCCGGATGATGCGCCCGAACGCGACGACCACCCCGAGCTCGACGTCGGCCTCGAGCACGTCGGCGACGCGCTCGGTGACGGCGATCTTGTGGGCGAGGGCGCGCTCTTTGACCGGCGTCGGGGTGGGGGGGGCGTTCCTCGCGCGCCGGCGGTCGGGCATCGAGACGACGAGGGCCACGTCGTGGCCGGCGGCCACGAGCGCGTCCAGCACCCCCGCGGCGACGCGGGGGCTGCCGAGGAAGGCGAGGCGCGCCAGTGCCTACAGCCCCGACCGGGCTGCGGGCGCGACGAGGGCACTGCTCTCGAACGCGCGCGTGCGGAGCACGCGCATCGCCTCCTTGCGGCGCTCGGTGTCCAGCCGGCTCACGAGCAGCACGCCGTCGAGGTGGTCGATCTCGTGCTGGAAGCAGCGCGCGAGCAGGTCCTCGGCCTCGAGATCGAGCTCCCTGCCCTCGAGGTCGACCCCGAGGAGACGGACCCGGCGCGGCCGGACGACGTCCCAGGCGAGATCGGGGATCGACAAGCACCCCTCGAAGTAGGACCACTCGCCGTCACTCTCGGCGATGCGGGGATTCACGACGACGTGGGGCCCCTCGCCGACGTCGTAGACGAACATCCGCCGGCTCACCCCGACCTGGTTCGCCGCCAGGCCGATGCCGGGCGCGGCGTACATCGTCTCGATCATGTCCTCGGCGAGGCGCGCGAGGTTGGCATCGAGGTCCGCGACCGGCGCCGTCTCCTGGCGCAGGACGGGGTCGCCGAACAGCCGGATCGGAAGGGTCGCCACGACCCGAGCCTACCGGCCGGCCGAAGCGCGGCTGCCGCCGGCGTCCTCGGCGAGGAAGGTGACGGTGCAGGGTCCGACCGGCGCGCCCGGCGGGGCACCGGCGAGCAGGTCCGGGGCGAGGACCTCCATGTGGAGCCTCGTCGCCGGAAGGCCGGCGCCCGCGAGCTCGACCAGATAGAGGCCCGGCGGCGGCACCAGCAGGCCTGCCGCGGTCGCGATCGTCCCGTCCTCGCGCACGTTCCCCGCCACGACATGGGGCCGGCCGAGCAACTCGGCCGCCGCCGCGAGCTTCCCCTCGCCAAGAAGCCGGCGGACGCGGGTCGAGGAGACTGGCTCCCCGTCACCGTCCGCGAGGTCGACGCCACGGACCGCGACGCCGGACTCGGCGCCGAGGCGCTCGAGGAGCGCGAGGTCCCCGGCGGCCCGATGACCGAAGCGGAAGTTTGCGCCGACGACGACCGCCGAGGCGCGCAGCGTCCCGAGCACCAGCTCGTGGACGAAGTCCTCGGCGCTCTGGGCCGCGCGCGCGGCGTCGAACGTGAGGGTCACGACCTCGTCGGCGCCGCTCGCCTTGAGCAGGGCTTCCTTCTGCTCCGGCGTCGTCAGGGTCGGCGGAACGGCGTCCGGCCGAAGGGTCGTTGCGGGATGGCGGTCGAAGGTCACGACGACGACGCGGGTGCCGAGGCGCTCGGCGAGGGATCGAGCCTCCCTGAGCACGCGCCGATGGCCGCGGTGCACGCCGTCGAAGTTCCCGATCGTGACGACCGGGCCGGTTGCGGCGGTGGCCGGGCGCGCCGGGACGGCAGGTGCGAGGACGACCTCGGGGGCGAGGCGCGTCCCCCGGCGGGCGTAGACGGCGAGCAGCGCCCCCGCACCCGACACGACGGCGAGGGGACCCGCCCCCCGGGGGGCGAGCACCCCCGTCTCGAGCAGCGCACCATGCGCGATCCGCGCGGCCACCGGGTCGGTGACGACGACCGTCTCGAGGTGGGCCACGAGCCCGGCGGGTGGCCGCAGCGCCTGGGGGCTGCACTCCTCGAGCGCACAGGCATCCTCCACCCGGAACGGGCCGATTGCGAGGCGCCGGAGGTCGCGCAGGTGCGCCCCGCCGCCGAGCGCGGCACCGAGATCTGCCGCGAGCTGGCGCACGTAGGTGCCCGACGAGCAGCGGACTCGGGCGCGGTAAACGGTCGGTGACGGCGTCGTCTCGAGCGCGAATTCGAAGACGGTCACCGGTCGCGGCGCGCGCTCGACCTCGACGCCGGCGCGTGCGAACTCGTACAGCCGGCGGCCGTCGACCTTGACGGCGGAGACCATCGGGGGTACCTGTGCCAGCTCGCCGGTGAGCGACTCGGCGGCCGTCCGCACCGCGGCGGGGTCCACCCCGGACATGTCGAAGGTGGCGACGACCTCGCCCGACGAGTCAAGCGTCGAGGTGGCGACACCGAGAACGATCTCCGCGACGTAGGTCTTGTCGAGGTCCGCCGCGTAGCGCAGCAGACGCGTCGCACGCCCGACGCCGACGACGAGCACGCCGGTCGCGTCGGGGTCGAGCGTGCCCGCGTGGCCGACACGCCGCTCGCCGAGAACATGGCGCAGCCGTGCGACGACGTCGTGCGAGGTCATCCCGGGGGGCTTGTCGACGACGAGGTACCCCTCCGGCGCGCTCACCTCTCCTGGTCCCGCTGGCGCGCCACGACTCGGCGGAGGGCCGCCTCCACACGCTCACCCGCCTCGATCGCGGGATCCGCCACGAACTGAAGGGCGGGCGTGCGCCGGAGGTGCAGCTGGGTCCCGAGCTCGGACTGCAGCGCCCGCCGGTGCTCCTCGAGCGCGGCTGCGACCTCGTCGTCGAGGTGCGCGAGCAACACCGTCGCGCGCCGGAGGTCCGGATCGCACTCGACGCCGGTGACGGTGATCAGTCCGAGACGGTCGTCGAGATCCTCCAGGCGGCGCACCTCCTCGGCGATCACCTCCTGGAGCAGGGTGTTCAGCCGGGCGGTGCGCGGGAAGCCGTGGGCCGACCGGTGCCGGTGGCGGTCCATGACAGTCATGTCCTTCGCATCGTGGGGCGCAAACAGCAGATGATCAGCTCCGCGGGACCTCGCGCTCCTCGTAGGTCTCGATGACGTCGCCTTCGTGGAGGTCCTGGAAGTCCGTGAGCCCGATGCCGCACTCATAGCCGGCCTGGACCTCGCGCACGTCCTCCTTGAAGCGCCGGAGCGAGCTGATCGCGCCCTTCCAGATCACGACGCCGTCGCGCAGGAAGCGCACACGCGAGCCGCGCGTGATGGAGCCGTTGCGGACATAGCAGCCGGCGATCGCCCCGACGCGGGGGACACGGAAGATCTCGCGCACCTCGGCTTCGCCCGTCACGACCTCTTCATAGGTCGGAGCGAGCATGCCGACCATTGCGGCCTCGATGTCCTCGATCAGCTTGTAGATGATCTCGTACGAGCGGATCTCGACACCGTGGGTCTCGGCCAGCTCCCGGGCGCGTCGGTTCGGACGGACGTTGAAGCCGATGATCGTCGCCTTCGACGCCGACGCGAGCTGCACGTCCTGCTCGGTGATCCCACCGACCGCGCGGCGCACGAAGGCAACCTTGACCTCTTCGCGTTCGAGGCGCCGCAGACTCTCGGTGACAGCCTCGAGCGAGCCTTGGACGTCGGCCTTCAGCACCAGGGTGAGGGTGGCGGTCTCGCCGCGCTGGATCTGCTCGAAGATGTCCTCGAGCTTGCCGCCCGCGCCCGCGGCGACCGCCGTGCTCGCGTAGCCGGCGAAGCGCAGCCGCTGTTCGCGGGCACGCGCAATCGTCTCCGCGTCGGAGACGTCGCCGGCGACGCGCAACTCGTCACCCGCGACCGGCGGCTCGGAGAAACCGAGAACCTGCACCGGCATCGACGGCAGCGCCTCCTTGATCTGGTCGCCGCGGTCGTCGATGAGCGCGCGGACACGGCCCCAGGCCGCGCCGGCGACGATCGGGTCCCCGATGCGCAACGTCCCGCGCTGGACGATCGCGGTCGCAACCGGACCGCGGCCGATGTCCAGGTTCGCTTCGAGGACGGTCGCACGGGCGCGGCCCTCGGGGCTCGCCCGCAGCTCGAGGACCTCCGAAAGCACGAGGATCTGCTCGAGCAGGTCGTCGATCCCGAGCCCCTGGAGCGCGGAGACCTCAACCATGATGGTGTCGCCACCCCAGGACTCGGGGACAAGGCCGCGCTCGGAGAGCTGCTGCATGACGCGGTTCGGGTCGGCGTCCTCGCGGTCGATCTTGTTGATCGCGACGATGATCGGCACGCTCGCCGCCTTGGCGTGGTCGATCGCCTCCACCGTCTGGGGCATCACCCCGTCGTCCGCGGCAACCACGAGCACGACGATGTCGGTGACCTGGGCGCCGCGCGCGCGCATCGCCGTGAACGCCTCGTGGCCGGGCGTGTCGATGAAGGTGATCCGCTGACCGTCCCGCTCCACCTGGTACGCGCCGATGTGCTGGGTGATGCCGCCGGCCTCGCCCGAGACGACGTCGGTCTCGCGGATGCGGTCGAGCAGCTTGGTCTTGCCGTGGTCGACGTGACCCATCACCGTGACGACCGGCGGACGGGGACGCAGCGTCGCGGCGTCGGGCTCCTCCTCCTCGAAAAAGCGCGCGGCAAGTGCTGCCTCCTGCTCCTCGCCCGGGTCGACGAGCCGGATCCGGGCGCCGAGCTCCGCGGCGAACAGCTCGATCATGTCGTCGGTCAGCGACTGCGTCGCCGTCACGACCTCGCCCTGGAGGAACAAGAAGCGGATGACGTCACCGGCCGAACGATTGAGCTTTGGCCCGAGGTCTTGCGGTGTCGAACCGCGTTCGATGATGACCTCGTGCTCGGGCACCGGCGCGTTCGACGGCGTGTAGGTCGAGACCTGGATCGGCTCGAGCTCTTCGACATTGCGTCGGCGCCGGTGCGTCCGGCGCTGTGGCGGGCGACCACGCCCGCCGGGACCACCGCGCAAGCCCCCCGCGGCGGGTGCGCCCGCGCTGCGGCCCGGGAAGCCCGCGCCGGCACCGGCACCGGCACCACCGGGGCGTCCACCGAAACCACCGGGGCGTGCGGCCCCGAAACCACCGCCTCGGCCTGCACCGCCACCGGGGCGCGGCGCACCCGTGCGCGGCGCACCCGCTCCCGGACGCGGCGCGCCCGATGCCTGGCCGCGCCCACCCATGCCTGGTGGGGGCGGGATCGGACGACCCGAGGCTGAGCGCGGCGGACCACCAGGTGGCGGCGGGATCGGCTTGCCCGATGGTCCGAGCAGCGGGCGCCGGGGCCCGGGCGCGCCGGGGCCCGGGCGCGAGA
>JAKABX010000024.1 GCA_021796545.1 Actinomycetes bacterium | reverse complement strand
GAGGGCCGGCGTGCGGCGCGCCCGGCGGGGGAGCGCCGCGGGCGGAGCGGTGGCCAGCGCGCTCGTGAGCGCCGAGCGCGCCTCGGGAGCCCGGGTCGGCTCCTCGCCGCCCGCGCGCGCCGCTGGACGGTGGCGTCCTCCCCGCTGTGCACCCGACGGGGCACCCCTCCAGCGAGGGGGTGATCGTCCCCCGGCGGGGCGCGCCCGGGCGTGCGGGGTGCCGCGGCGCCCGGGCGGGCCTCCCGCTCGTGCGGGTGCCACGCGTCGTCTTGCGGCGGGCTCCGCCCGTTCCCAACCGGCGCGCCCGCCCGCCAGGGCGTCGCGGGTCGGGCAGACACCCGCTGTCGTCACTCGCGCCACCGGCCGCGCGCCCCGCGGCGCCCCGCAGAGGGACGCCGCCAGGTCCCGGAGCCGGTGCCGGCCGACGACGGGCCGGTCTCGTCTCCGCGCCCCAGCGCGCGAGGTCACAGGGCCGAGCTGGCGGCCCCTCGCCAGGGTGGCTCACGCGCACGAGTAGCCGGGGGCCGCGACGACGCCGGCAGGGCGGCGTCGGGTGTTGCCGGGCGCTTCGGTGACCCATGGACGCTGCGCCGAGGCGGCCGGCGCTCTCGGCGCGCCGCGCCATGGGCGCAAAGAGCACCGTGCCGCAGTGACGGCCCTCGGTGAGGGTGGGGCGCCGCGACGGGCCGGAGCCCCACCTGGCGGGTCGGCCCGGCTGCACGCGAGGACCTTTGGCCGCTCCAAAACAGGCCGAGTGGACCTCCCTCGACCAGTGTCGCACGCTTATCGTCGCAAATGTGCAAGACCTGCTCGCGTCGGTGCAGGAGGTGCAGAACAGGGGACACGCGCACAATCTGCACAAGCCCCAGCAGTTCCTGAGCGCAGACGATGTCGGCCGCATCCTCGGGGTCAACCGCTCCACGGTGTATCGGATGGCCGAGAGCGGCCGTCTGCCGGCCCTCAAGGTCGGACACCAGTGGCGTTTTCCTGCGGAGCAGATCGCCTGGTTGTTCGACGCCAGGGAGGTCAGCCCGCAGACAGCGGCGGGCCGCCGGACGCTCGAGGCAAGTGCGCGTTCCGCGCTCTCCTACCTCGAGCTCGGGGCAGACCTGCTGGGCGTCACGCTGGTCGTCGCCGACATGGGGGGCGAGCCGGTCGTCGACATCGTCAACCCCTGCCCGTGGTTGCGGGACAACATCGACGACCCGGCCCTTTTGACCGAGTGCCTGGCCGACTGGAAACAGCTCGCGGACGATCCGGACTTCACACTGCGCTTCCAGAGCGGACTGCTCGGCTTCGACTGCGCCCGCAGCTTCGTCCGGGTCGGCCCACAGCTCATCGGCATGCTCGTGGTGGGGGGCGTCGCGGCGTCCGACGACGATCCCCGCGAGCTGTACCACCTGGACGCCGAGGGGCGGGCCAAGGTGCTGGCGACCCTGCCCACCATGGCTGCCCGGATCTCGATGCTCGCGTCCCAGATCATCGCCGAGCTCGACGGGAGGACGGTCCCATGAAACAACTGCTGATTCTCGGCGGTGGCACCGCCGGCACGATGGCGGCCAATCGCCTGCGCAGGCGGCTCAGTCCCGGCGAGTGGCGGATCACGGTCGTCGACCAGAGCGAGGATCACTACTACCAGCCCGGTCAGCTCTTCATCCCCTTCGGCATCTACCAGCCCCGGGACCTCGTGAAGCCCCGCCGGCGGTTCCTGCCCGCCGGCGTCGAGCTCGTCATCGCGGAGATCGAGCTGGTCGTGCCCGAGGACAACAAGGTCGTGCTCGCCGACAAGACCGAGCTCTTCTACGACGAGCTCATCATCGCGACCGGGACCTCACCGCGTCCCGGGGAGACGGCGGGAATGGCCGAGGGTGAGTGGCGCAAGAGCGTGCACGAGTTCTACACCTTCGAGGGGGCGACGGCCCTCGCCCACAAGCTCGCCGACTGGGACGGCGGCAGACTCGTCATCCACATCGTCGACATGCCGATCAAGTGCCCCGTCGCGCCGCTCGAGTTCACGTTCCTCGCCGACGCCTACTTCGCCGAGCAGGGAATGCGTGACCGCGTGGAGATGGTCTTTGTGACGCCCCTCGACGGGGCGTTCACCCGACCCGTCGCCTCCCGGCACCTCGGGGCGATGCTCGAGGAGCGCAAGGTCAGCATCGAGACGGACTTCACCGTCGAGCGCGTCGATGCGCAAGAGAGGACGCTCGTCTCCTACGACGAACGCGAGATCCCCTTCGACCTGCTCGTCACCGTCCCGCTCAACATGGGCGCCGACTACCTGGCCCGCTCCGGCCTCGGCGACGATCTCAACTACGTCCCGGTGAACCCCCAGACCCTGCAGTCAAAGACCCACGAGAACATCTTCGCCCTCGGGGACGCCTCGGACATCCCGACGTCCAAGGCGGGTTCGGTGGCGCACTTCTCCCTGGAGCTGTTCGAGGACAACTTCGTCCACCACATCCACGGCCGGCCAATGACCAAGCTGTTCGACGGTCACGCCAACTGCTTCATCGAATCCGGCCACGGCAAGGGCCTGCTCATCGACTTCAACTACGACACCGAGCCCCTCCCGGGGAAGTACCCCCTGCCCGGGCTCGGCCCCTTCAGCCTCCTGCGGGAGTCCGAGGCCAACCACTGGGGGAAGATGATGTTCCGTTGGGTGTACTGGAACCTCCTTCTCCCGGGAAAGGAGATGCCACTCGAGCCCCTCATGTCCATGGCGGGCAAAGAGGTCGAAGAGGCCGTGCGATGAGCGCCGGCGCCGCCCCTGTCCTGACCGACACCCTCGACGAGCGGCTGGAGCGCGTGGAGACGAAGGTCGAGGAGATCCTCGGCGAACTGCGCCGCCAGCGACTCGAGCGGGACCGCTGGCAGGAGCTGGCCGACGAACTCGCGCCGATCGCCGAGCAGGCGATGAACCTGACCATCACCCGTCTCGGATCCGAGGACTTCGACCTGGCGGACCTGACCAGCCTGGCCGAGGCCGTGGTCCGGGACGCGTCGGTCATCGAGGCCTGGATCGGCCCGCTGCGCGCCATGGCGGCTCTCGCCGAGGAGGTCGGCCCCTTGGCCACCCCGGCGGTCGCCAGCCTCAACGCCTGGCTGGCGAAGATCGACGAACGCGGCTACTTCTCCTTTGCTCAGCAGGCGGCCGGCGTGCTCGACAATGTGGTCAGCTCCTTCAGCGACGAGGACGTCCGCCTCCTCGGCGACAACATCGTGTTGATCCTCCAGACGGTCAAGCAGATGACCCAGCCCGAGGTGATGGGCCTGTTGGGACGAACAGCGCTCACCATCCAGGAGGTCGAGACGGAGAAGGCGGCCGAGCCGCCCACGACGCTCGCCCTCCTGCGCCAGCTGCGCGATCCCGAGGTCCGCCGGGGCCTCGCCCGTCTCCTTGCGACGCTCCGCACAATCGGGCGCGTGCCGGCCGCCCGCGCGCCGGTGCCAGACGGCGACCAAACAGATCGGAGGTAGTCCATGCCCGTCGCCACAATCAACGATCACCTCGTCCAGGTCGACGAGGAAGGCTTCCTGACCGACTACGACGAGTGGAACGAAGACCTGGCCCGGGTCCTTGCCGCCCAGATCGGGATCGAGCTGACCGAGGACCACTGGAAGGCCATCTCCTTCCTGCGGAGCGACTACAAGCTGACCGGTGAGACGCCGACTCTTCGGCGCGTGACGACCGTCGGCGGCATCCCCACCAAGGAGCTCTTCGTCCTGTTCCCGAAGAAGCCGGCGAAGAAGATGGCCTACATCGCCGGCCTTCCCAAGCCCCGTGGCTGCGTCTAGCGCGCAACGATCGGAGAAACCACGATGACGACCGAGATCCCCCAAGCGCTGATCCCCAAGTTCGAAGACGACGACACCGGGCGCAAGATCGCGTTCATCTGCTCCAAGGGCAATCTCGACATGGCGTACCCGGGGCTGATCCTCGCGAACGCCGCCCTCGGCGAGGGGGTCGAGGTCCACCTGTTCTTCACCTTCTGGGGTCTCGACATGATCTCGAAGAAGCACATGGACAGCCTGAAGTTCACCCCGCTCGGTAACACGGCCACCCACATGCCCCAAGGCCTCGGTGGCCTGCCGGGGATGACGGCCGTCGCCACCTCGATGATGAGAAAGCAGATCGCCTCGATCGGCGTGCCCGGGGTGCCCGAGATGCTCGAGCAGATCGTCGCGTCCGGTGGCCACCTCTGGGCGTGCCGGATGTCGACCGACATGCAGCACCTCGAGATGGGTGACCTCTACGACGCGGTGGAGGGGATCATCAGCGCCTCAGACTTCATCGAGATGACAGAGGGTGCGCAGCTTCTCTTCATCTAGGAGCGCGTGAGGACCGCGGGCGGCAGGCCCCACCGATCGAGGGGCGAGCGGTCGCGGGGGTGCGAGCGGCGCCCCGGCCCGAGGCTCCGGGCACGGTGATCGGTCACGCCGCCGGACGCGCCGGGGCCCGGGGCGGGTCGACGCCCGCCGAGGTCGGCGGGCGCCCCTGCGATGGCGGGGTCCGGAAAGAGGTGACCTGCACCGGGTGGTCGGCCCCGACGGGGCTCCGGCCCCTGTCTGGTGCGCGAGGACGAGGCGCCGCCGCCCCCTTTCCATGGCGAGCGGACCCCTCGAGGAGGACCTGGACGCGCGCTCCGGGCCGCGACGATCCAAGGGCCGTGCCCGTGATCGGCGAGACGCGCGGCTTGGCCGCTAACTCCCCGGGCAGGACCGGGGATCCCACGGCGGGATCGCCGGGGTCGCCGAGCTCGGCGCGCCGAGGTTCGGATTCGTCGTCGTCGTGACGGCGGGCGCGGCGGTCGTGGTTGTGGGGCCGCCCGCGGCGCTCGAGCCCGCGACGGTGGCAGATGGCGTGGACGCGTGGGGCGCGGGCGAGGCGACGGTGAAGTCCGACCCGGTGACCACGCTCACGTCCGCACCCGAGGCCGGCGCACCCTGGGCGAGCACGACCGTCCCCGACAGCGAGCGCAGCACCTGCTGGGCCTCGGCGAGGTGGCCGGGGCGGTAGACGACGGTCGTCTCGGCGACCGGTCCGACGTAGTTCGTCGCCGTTGTCGGGACGATGCGGTAGCCGAGGCGGCCGAGGGAGGCGGCGACGCTCGCGGTCTGGCTCGGTGACTGCGTGCCGTCGACGACCGAGACGCTGATCGAGCCCGGCGCGACGTTCGTCGGCGTCGTGCCGAGGAACTGGTCGATCACCTGTTGGTCCTGCGGCTGGGTCGGGAAGATCACGTCCCCGTAGTCGCCGCCGTCGTAGATGTAGCTCTGGGCGTCGGTGACCGTCGGGATGGTGAGCTCGGGGGCGCTGGCGAAGTTCGCGTGGTGGTAGTCGAGCGCGAGGTGGACCATGTCGAGAGTGCTCAGCCCGCTGTCGACGGTGAGGTTGGGGGCGATAGCGCCGACGAGCTTGTAGTCGGTGACCGGGTTCGACAGGCCCCGCGCCGCGACCTGCTGGGCGAGCGCCTTCAAGAACAGGTGGACCCGGATGATGCGACCGAGGTCGCCCGTACCGTCGTAGGTCCCGCCAGAGTTCGGCGTGTACCACGGCCCCGTCGGTGTCGTCGCGGCCTGGATCGCCGCGTAGTTGGGGGTCTGGCCCTTGGTGAAGTAGTAGAGGTGGCGGCTGCGCACGAGCGCGAGCGCCTGGGTGCCGTTGAGCAGCTGGCAGCCGGTCTTGGTGATCTTGAGGAACGAGCTCGCGTCGAAGAGGCGGTCGGGGAAGTCCATCTTGATCCCCCCGAGCGCGTTCACCACGTTGGTGAAGGTCGCGAAGTTGAGATCCACGAAGTGGTTGATCGGGATCCCGAAGTCCTGCTCGATCGCGGCGATCAGCTGGTCGGGGCCCTCGACGAGCGCGGCGTCGATCTTGTTCGCGCAGGTTCCGGGAGTGAGCGGTGACGTCGTGCCGCACAGCGCCGAGCCGGAGCGGGCGCCGGGCACGAAGGTGTCGCGGGGGATCGAGAGCAGCGAGATCGTGTGGGTCGTGCCGTCCAGGTGGGCGACGAGCACGACGTCGCTGTTGACGCCGTTGACCCCGGCGGCGCACTCGGAGCGGTACAGGGCGATCGAGCTCGCCGCGCAGCGGCTCGTCGAGCCGATGAGCAGGATGTTCTCGCTCGGTCCTGTCGCCGCGACGATGTGCGGCGCGTTCTCATGGGTGATCTGACCGGAGCGGTAGTAGTAGAGGCCGACCCCACCGCCGATGATGAGCAGGATGACGACCCCGAGGGCGATGCCCGCGCGGGTCAGCCGGCGCCGCAGCTTGCTGCGTGCCGCGAGGCGCGCGCGTCGCCGGGCGCGCCGGTCGGCGACGTGCGCCCGCCGTGGCCTCTCCTCGGCCGCGGGCGTCTCTTCGGGGGTTTCGTGGTCTGCGCCGGGGGGCACGGGCGCCGAGGATAGCGACCGCCTCCGGCGCACGGGGGTCACCAGGGGCGGGCCAGCCCCTCTCAGTGCACCAGGTAGACGCGCCAGAGCGCTGACGGGTCCGACAGCGGGTCCCCGTGGACGAGGACGAGATCCGCCGGCCCGCCGGGGCGGAGCACCCCGGCGTCGGGATCGCCGAGCAGCGTCCCGCCGTTGCGGGTCGCGGCCGCGAGCGCCTCGTAGGGCTCGAGGCCGGCGTCGACGAGACACTCGACCTCCCAGGCGAGCTGGTTGGCGCGTAGCGACCCGCCGCCGAAGTCGCTGCCCGCGGCGATGAGCACCCCGGCGCGCTGGGCGAGGCCCACGCTCTCCCGGGCGCGGTCGCGCCGCGCGGCGATCCGGGCGCGCGCGGCGGGCTCGCTGAAGCGCTCGATCCCCGTTGTCGAGGCGAAGCTCTCCCAGGAGGAGAAGACCGCGAGCGTCGAGACGAGGGCGATGTGGCGCTCGGCCATCGTCGCGGTGAGGTCGGCGTCGAGTTCGAAGCCGTGCTCGAGGGAGTCGACCCCGGCGTCCACCCCGACGCGCGCGCCACACAGCGTCGAGGAGTGGGCGGTCACCCGGGCGTCGCGCCCGTGCGCCGCCGCGACCGCCGCGGCGACTTCGGCGGTGCTGAAGGGCGCGAGATCGCGGTCGGGGCCGTCGAGGTAGAGCTTGACGAGGTCCGCGCCGTCCTCCAGCTGGCCGCGCACGGCCGCGAGCAGGCCGTCGCCGTCGTCGACGGCGATCGAGAGCCCGTCGGGGAGCGATCCGGCGCGGGTGAGCCAGGTCCCCGCAGCGCGCACGTAGGGATAGGCGCGCTGTCCCGCCCAGCGGTCCCGCAGCCCGAGCGCGAGTGCCCGCTCGCGGCCGTCCTCGGGGTCGACGGCGCGCACCGACCCGACGTCGCGGGCCCAGCGGATTCCCGCGGCGCGCATCAGGCGGGCGTTGTGCTCGGCAACCCTCAACAGCTCCTCGGGCGGGTCGAGGCCGCGCTCGATCCAGTGCGCCCCGCCCGGGAGCGTGAGGTGGCTGTGGCTGTCGACCAGGCCCGGCACGATCGTGCAACCGGACGCGTCGACGACGCGGGTGTCCGGCGCGAGGGGTGGCTCCTCGCCCGTCGGACCCATCCAGGCGACGCAATCGTCGTGGACGAGGATGCTGACGTGGCGTGCGAGCTCGGGGCCGGACCCGTCCGCGTACGCGCCGTCGCGATAGAGCGTTGTCATCGCGGCGACCGTACCTGCTGGTGCACACAGCGAGTCTTGCTTTCCCGGCCCGGTCGGGCGGGGCCTCTTCGCGGTGGCCTGCACCCGGCCCGCACGGGCGGCTTGCCGCGTCGCCTTGCCGGGGTGCGAGATCGACTCCTGGACGCCTCGAGCGGCGCGCGGTCGTCCGTCGCGCCGCGGCTGAGCGCGACGCCGTGAGCGGCGCGGACGGCATGGAGGCGGGGAGCGCTGCGATGCCTGCGCCGCCAGATTCCGGGGCGATCTTCACCTCGGTCAGGACCCCCCGGGACGGTGCCTACGGGCAGTGGCGGCTGCGATGCTCGAACTGGCCCTCCATGGGACGGCTGCCTCGGGTGTGAGTCGGTCCGCGACGAGCTCGGCATCACCGTCTCGTCCTCGCGCGACGAACAGGCCGCGCGCTCCTGGAGACTCGTCGCCGAGCACCTCGCAGCGCAGAAGCACGGACGCGCCACGTGCGCGCGACCGCCGCGTCCGGGTCGCGACCGTCACCTGGGAGTACGGCGCGGCAAGCTCCGACCTCGACCTCCCGAGGGGTTGACCCCTCACGCGTCGACGCACCGGTCACGACATGGGGCCGCCCGGTGTCCGCCTGGACGAGAACACAGCGGCGGCCGTGCGAGCGCTGGCGCGCCGGGGCTGTCATCAGGACTTTCGCGAGTGGGGCCGGCAGGGATCGAACCTGCGACCCAGGGATTATGAGTCCCCTGCTCTGACCACTGAGCTACGGCCCCGCGCCCGGGCACGGGGCCGGGAGCTCCGGGGGAGAGACTCGAACTCTCAACCCTGCGGTTAACAGCCGCATGCTCTGCCAGTTGAGCTACCCCGGAACGGCGCACACGACCTGACAGTCGGGATGCGGCCTCGCAGGCAGGATAGCAGCGCCGTCCACGCCGACGCCCACGCCGACCGGGGTGTCGGCGCTTGTTCGGCCGGTCGTCACGCGGCTAGAACGGCCTCCGTGCGCAAGGTCCGGTCACTCGTCGTTGTCGGGGTCGGTGTCTGGTTCGGCTGGCGCCTGCGCGACCGGGTTGGGGCGCTGGACAACTACCGCGGTGTCGGCTCGCCGTCGCAGGCGGAGACCTGGACGGGTTCCCGCGCGGAGTGGATGCGGCCGACCGAGGCGGTGGAGAAGGCCCGGGCGATCGTCGAGCTCGGGCGTGAGCGCGGTCGTGACCTGCTCCGCCAGCTGCTCGGTCGCAACGCCGCCTGAGACACCGAGAGCCGCCGGGGAGAACAAAGAAGGGCGGTCGCCCCTTCGGACGCCGCCCCGGACGGTCCCCGGCGGGCGCACCGGCCGCTCGCTCCCAGCTCCTCGGGCCAGGAAACCACACTGAGCGACCAGCACGCCCGCCGACGGAACGTTGTGCTGTGTCAAGCCCTCGCAGGACTTGCTAGCGCGGAGGCGCGCGCTCCTCTCCACGGGACGACAGATGGTCGCCGTTCGACGGGCGCCGCGCTCCGGAGTCAACCGGCAAGCTCAGCATCTCGTCGCCTCACCCCCTTCCGTGTTGGCCTGGTGGGTGACCAAAACCGACCGAGACGGCACGGGACCGTCACTGCTGGTCGCCGGGGCGACGTTGCCTCGGTGGCCTCGCACGCCGAAGAGCCCCTCGAGTGCGCCTTCCGTCATTGTGACGGGAGGCGGCCCCGATGTCTCCCTCTGCGAGGTTACGATCACGAGAACGTTCCCCGGGGCGCCGCAGCTACCCGCGGCTCAGCGGGCCGACCGGCAGGACCGTCCGCTTCCAGGTGGCGTTCGTCACGCCCGCGAAGCTCGTGTACCACGCGAGGACTCCGCAGACGAGCCCGACCCAGCCGCCCGCCTTGATGAGCCCGGTGTTCGCGCTGTCGAGGTTGCCCGCCGCCAGGAGGAAGAACGCGGCCGTCAGCGTCGCGAAGACGAGCACGATCGCGACGTTGGTGCCGAAGGACGCGACGAACATGTAGAAGGTGAAGATCCCCCACATGAGCAGGAAGAAGCCCACCGCGTCGTTCACCGCGCCGGCGCTCAGGCCGCCGAGCCACCAGCGTGCGAGGACGTAGTAGGAGATCCAGAACGCGCCGAAAGAGGTGAAGGCCAGGGCTCCGAAGGTGTTGCGGTTCCTGACCTCCCACATCCCCGCGAGCAGCTGTGCGGCTCCGCCGTAGAGGAGGGCGAGGGGGAGCACCGCATTTCCCGCGCTCGCTCCGATGATGTGGGCATTGACCAGGCTGAGGAGCACCGTTGTCATCGCGAACCCCGCCAGCCCGATCGGTCCGGGATCAGCGATGGGAGCGGTGACGCTGGCCATGATCTGTGTCGCCTGGCCTGTCATCGCCTCGGGCTCGCGGCGCACCGCGGACGGGGCAGGTTCGACAGGGACAGTCGGATTGTCTGTCAAGAGGGATCCCCCCTTTTGCCGAAGAGACGGCCCGACGGGGCCCGCCGGGCCGGTGCACAGCGCTTCTGACTGCTCTCCTTTCCCCGGGGTCCGTCCACCTTGAGGGTGGGTGGCACCCGGCCGCCGCGAACGACGGTCCCGACACGGCGTCGTGCGCCGCGGCCCCCTAGCTCTTCTGTGCCCCTCCCCCCGCGTTCCCGCGCGCCAGGCGGGCGCGCGCCGCGATCTCCTCGACGACCGCCGCATTGGCGAGCGTCGTGACGTCGCCGAGATGGCGCTCCTCGGAGATGTCGCGCAACAGGCGGCGCATGATCTTTCCCGATCGCGTCTTCGGCAGCTCGTCGGTGAACACGATCGACGCGGGCCGGGCGATCTTGCCGATCTTCACGGCGACGTGCTCGCGAAGCTCTTGGATCAGCGCCTCGTCGCCCTCGGCGGTGCCGCGCAGGGTCACGAACGCGGCGATGGCCTGTCCGGTCGTGGGATCCGCGCGGCCGATGACCGCGGCCTCGGCGACGGCGGGGTGATCGACGAGCGCCGACTCCACCTCGAGCGTCGAGATCCGGTGTCCCGAGACGTTCATCACGTCGTCGACGCGCCCGAGCAGCCAGTAGTCGCCGTCGAGGTCGCGCTTCGCGCCGTCACCGGCGAAATAGACCCACTTGTCCTCTTCGGGCCGTGAGAAGCGCCGCCAGTACGTCTCGACGAAGCGGTTGGGGTCACCGTAGATGCCCCGCAGCATCGCGGGCCACGGGCGGGTGAGGACGAGGTAGCCGCCACCGCCGAGGGGGACGGAGTTACCCTCGTCGTCGACGATGTCAGCGCTGATCCCCGGCAGCGGGTGCGTCGCCGAACCGGGCTTGGTCGTCGTCAGGCCGGGCAGGGGCGAGATCATCTGCATTCCGGTCTCGGTCTGCCACCACGTGTCGACGACGGGCGTCCTGCCGGCGCCGATGATGTCCCGGTACCACATCCAGGCCTCCGGGTTGATCGGCTCGCCGACGGTGCCGAGCAGCCGCAGGCTGGACAGGTCGTGGCGGCCCGGGTACTCGTCGCCCCACTTCATGAACGTGCGGATCGAGGTTGGCGCCGTGTAAAGGATGCTCACCTTGTACTTCTCGACGACGTCCCAGAGACGGTCCTTGTCGGGGTACGCCGGCGCGCCCTCGTAGATGACCGAGGTCGCGCCGACAGAGAGCGGCCCGTAGACGATGTAGCTGTGCCCGGTGACCCAGCCGATGTCGGCCGTGCACCAGTAGACGTCCTCTTCCTCGTGCAGGTCGAAGACCATCTTCGTTGTCGTCGTCGCGCCGACGAGGTATCCGCCACAGGTGTGCACGATCCCCTTCGGACGCGCCGTGGTGCCCGAGGTGTAGAGGAGGTAGAGGAGGTCCTCGGAGTCGCACTCGGTTGCAGGACGCGACGGCTCCTGCTCGGGAACGACGTCGTGGTACCAGACGTCCCGGCCTTCTTGCATCGAGACCGCGTTGTTCGTCCGCTGGACGACGACGACCGAGGAGATCGACGGCGTACGCTCGAGCGCGTCGTCCGCCATGTCCTTCAGCGGCACGACCTGGCCGGCGCGCCACGACCCGTCGCAGGTGATGAGGACCTTGGCCTGGGCGTCGTTGATCCGGTCCGCGAGCGCGTCCGCCGAGAAGCCCCCGAAGACCACCGAGTGCGGCGCGCCGAGGCGCGCACAGGCCAGGAGCGCGACCGGGAGCTCGGGCACCATGCCCATGTAGATGGCGACGCGGTCGCCCTTTTCCACCCCGAGGAGCGCGAGCGCGTTTGCCAGCCGGCAGACCTCGGCGTGGAGCTCGGCGTAGGTGATCGTTCGCGCGTCGCCCGGCTCGCCTTCCCAGTAGTACGCGACGCGGCCGGGGTGCTCGCCGAGGTGACGGTCGAGACAGGACTCGGTGACGTTGAGGCGCCCGCCGACGAACCACTTCGCAAAGGGCGCTCCCGACCAGTCGAGCACCTGGTCCCAGCGGCGCCGCCAGACGAGGTTCTCGGCCTGGCGCGCCCAGAAGCCCTCGAAGTCTGCCTCGGCCTCTGCGTAGATCTCCGGCGAGGAGACGATGGCGCGCCGGGCGAAGTCCGCAGGCGGCGGGAAGGTCCGGTTCTCCTCGAACAGGGCCTCGATGGTGCGGTCTGTCTGCGTCACACGTTCCCCCTCTTGCGCCGGCAGGAGTCACCTGCCTTTGCGCTCCTCGTCTTCCCCGTGCCCCTTCCCCTGGGCTCCTCCGAGCCGATCGTGTGCACGCGCCCCGTGCCCGTACGCAACTTCCACCGTTATAGGCGAGTGGGGGGGCGCGGACAAGAAACCACCGGGTGGAGCGCTGCTGCTCAGTCGTCCAGGTAGTCGCGCAGCGGCCGCGCGAGGATGGGCTGGCGGAGCTTGGCGAGCGTCTTGGTCTCGATCTGGCGAACGCGCTCGCGCGTCACGCCGAAGATCTTGCCGACCTCCTCGAGGGTCCGGATGCGACCGTCCTCGAGACCGAAGCGGAGCCGCACAACTTCCTGCTCGCGCTCTGACAGTTCCAGCAGGACCCTTTGGACCGCCTCGTTCAGCAGAACGCGGGTCGCCGCGTCGACGGGGACCTCGGCGCCCTGGTCCTCGATCAGGTCCGAGAGCGTGAAGTCGTCCTCGTCGCCGAGCGGCTGCTCGAGCGAGACCGTGTCTTGACTGATCCGCTGGATCTCCCGGACCCTCTCGGCGGGGAACTCGATGCGCTCGGCGATCTCTTCGATCGTCGGCTCGCGCCCGAGCTGCTGGGAGAGCTGGCGCTGGACCCGGATGACCTTGTTGATCGTCTCGACGACGTGCACCGGGATGCGAATGGTGCGCGCCTGGTCGGCGACGGCGCGGGTGATCGCCTGGCGAATCCACCACGTCGCGTAGGTCGAGAACTTGAAGCCCCGCCGGTAGTCGAACTTCTCAACCGCCCGCATGAGGCCGAGGTTCCCCTCCTGGATGAGGTCGAGGAAGGCCATGCCCCGGTTGCGGTAGCGCTTGGCGATCGAGACGACGAGGCGCAGGTTCGCCTCGGTCAACAGGTCCTTGGCCTCCTGGCCGCGCGCGACGTCCTCTTCGGCGCCCCGGCGTTCGGCGATCGGGACGCGCTCCATCTCGCCCGACCTGCGCCAGTCCTGGAGGCGCTCGGCGGCGGCGCGCCCGGCCTCGATCCGCTTCGCACAGAGCACCTCGAGGTCGGCCGAGAGCAGTGAGACCCTGCCGATCTCCCGCAGGTACGCGCGCACCGGGTCCGAGCCCCCCGGTGCACCCTTCAGGGCGTGCCCGGCGCGCAGCTCGCGCAGCGCCTCGTCGCCCTCGAGCTCCTCGGGGGTCGCGCCCTCGTTGCGCCGTGTGGTGCGCCCGCTCGCCCTGTGGGGTTCGCCACCTGCGCCCATCAGGCCTCCAGCTTCGCGCCGGCCCTCTGCGCCAGACGCTGCACGAGCCACGCTAGCAACGCCTCCGCCTCAGAGAGCGCGGCGGTTGCGCCAACGGGGGCGGAGGCACTCTCGGCGAGCGCGACGAGGGCGCCCTTCAGCCACGTCGTCGCTTCGGCGAGCGCGCCGAGCTGGGCTGTTGGGTCCTGGCCGGAGTCGCGCGCCTGGCGCTGTGCGTCGCGCATCTCGCCGAGAAGTTCGGCGAGGGCGGCCTGCCCGGCGTGGCGGACGAGGGCGACGACGGTGCCCGCGACGTCGAGCTCGTCGGCGCCGTCGCTGTGCGCGAGCCGTGTGAGCAGGTCCGCCGCGTCGGGATCGGCCCGGGCGATCGCGTCGGGGAGGCTCGCCGCGTCCCGCAGCGCGCAGAACGCGGCGCGCTGGACCTCATCGACGAAGGCCGCGTCCTCGAGCAGGTGCGCGACCTCGCCGGGCCGGTGGAGCGCGAGCAGGAGCGCGTCGCGTCCGGCACGGGGCCCCGCGCCGCGCCGCGCCGGACGCGTCCGCGCCGGAGGGTCACCACGGTCGCCGGGCGCCGCCTCGCCGACCTCCGGCGCGCCGTCGGGGCCGGGCTCGGTCGCGCGCCGGCGTGCGGTGGCGAGCAGGGGACGGAGGCGCTCGGGTGCCTGGCGCGTCCGGTCGGCCACCATCAGCAGGTACTCGTCGCGCACGAGGTCATTGGGGTGCTCCGCGATCGCCGCGACCGCCGAGGCAACGGCACGGGCGCGCCCCTCGGGCGCGCGCAGGTCCGCCCCGTCGAGCGCACGGTTGATCTGGAAGTGGAGGAAGGGGCGCGCGGCATCGACGGCCGCGGCGAGGGCGCCGGGATCGGTCCGCGCGAGATCGGCCGGGTCGCTGCCCGCGGGCAGAACCGCGACGCTCAGCTCGAGCTCGTGACGGCGCTCCCACTCGTACAGGCGGGCGGCGGCCGTCTCGCCGGCCCGGTCCGCGTCGAAACAGAGGACGACGCGGCGAGCGAAGCGGCCGAGGAGGCGCAGGTGCTCCTCGGTCAGCGCGGTGCCGCAGGTCGCGACCGCACGGGGTACCCCGGCCGCGAAGAAGCCGATGACGTCGGTGTACCCCTCGCAGACGACGGCCTCGCCGACGCGGGCGATCTCCGCCTTGGCCCAGTTGAGGCCGTAGAGGGTGCGGCGCTTTTGGTAGATGGGCGATTCGGGGGAGTTGCGGTACTTGGGTCCCGCGTCACGCCGGTCCTGGCGGAGCTCCTCGGGCAGCACCCGTCCGCCGAGCCCGACCGGGCGGCCCGAGGGGTCGAAGATCGGGAAGATCACACGCTCGCGCAGCGTGTCCTGCAGGCCGCGCGCGCCCTCGTGCGCGAGGCCCGCCGCGCGCAGCAGCGTGGCCGGGCGGCGAAGTGCTCGGACGAGCACGTCGCGCCCCGGCGGCGCGAACCCGAGGCGGAAGCGCCGGACCGTCTCGCCGTCGTATCCCCGCGCCCGCAGGTACTGCCGCGCGCGCCCGGCGTCGGGGTGGCGCAGGAGACGATCGTGGTAGAAGTCCGCCGCTTCTTCGAGGACCGCGTACAGTTCGCGCCGACGCCCACGCTCGGCGACCGCACCGGCATCGGTGTCGTCGCGCACGGGGATGCCGGCGAGCGCGCCGAGCCGCTCCACGGCTTCGACGAAGTCGCAGCCCTCGACCGAGCGCACGAAGCTGATCGCGTCCCCGGAGGCCTGGCAGCCGAAGCAGTAGTAGAGGCCCTCCTCGGCGTTCACCGAGAACGACGGCGAGCGCTCGGTGTGGAAGGGGCAGAGACCGACGAAGCGGCGCCCGACGCGTTTCAGCGCGGTGTGCGTGGAGACCAGGGCGACGAGGTCCGTCGCGGCCCGGACCCGGGCGACGTCCTCGTCGGGGATCGCCATGGGCTGACGGTACCGTCTCGCCCCGCCGGGGGGTGCTCAGCCGCGCTCAGTCCCCGACGAGCGCCGCGATCTCCGCGACGAGCCCGGCGATCGGGACGCGGCGTTGATCGGTGGAGTCACGGTCGCGGATCGTCACCGCATCGTCCTCGAGCGAGTCGAAGTCGACCGTCACGCACCACGGCGTGCCGATCTCGTCCTGACGCCGGTACCGCCGCCCGATCGACTGGGTGTCGTCGTAGTCGCAGATGAAGCGACGGCGAAGGCGCGCGTGCACGTCCCGGGCGAGCTGGGCGAGGTTCTCCTTGCGCGACAGGGGGAGGACCGCGACCTGGTAGGGCGCGAGGCGGGGATGGAGGCGGAGAACTGTACGGCGCTCGCCGCCGATCTCGTCCTCGTCGTAGGCCGCGAGCAGAAAGGCCATCATCGCCCGGGTCGCGCCCGCGGCGGGCTCGATGACATAGGGCGTGAAGCGCTCGCCGGTCGCCTGGTCGAAGTACTCGAGGCGCACACCGGAGTGCTCGCTGTGGGCCCGCAGGTCGAAGTCGGTCCGGTTCGCGATGCCCTCGAGCTCCCCCCAGCCCCAGGGGAAGAGGAACTCGACGTCCGAGCTCGCCGCCGCGTAGTGCGCGAGCTCGTCCTTGTCGTGCGGACGCAGGCGCAGCAGCGACGCCGGCATGCCGTAGCGCAGGTACCAGGCCATGCGCTCCTCGCACCAGTAGCGGTGCCACTGCTCGGCCTCGTCGGGGTGGCAGAAGAACTCCATCTCCATCTGCTCGAACTCGCGGGTGCGAAAGACGAAGTTCCCGGGGGTGATCTCGTTGCGGAAGCTCCGCCCGATCTGCGCGATGCCGAACGGCGGCCGCCGCCTCGTTGTCGTGAGCACGTTGGCGAAGTTGACGAACATGCCCTGCGCGGTCTCGGGCCGCAGGTAGGCGACGGCGGCGTCGTCCTCGACGGGGCCGACGAAGGTCTTGAACATGAGGTTGAACGGGCGCGCCTCGGTGAGGTCGGTCGAGCCGCAGTTCGGGCAGACGCCGTTCTCGAGGTGGTCCGCGCGTAGCCGCTCCTTGCAGTTGCGGCAGTCGACGAGCGGGTCGGTGAAGGTCGAGAGGTGTCCGGACGCCTCCCAGACGCGGGGATTGGTGAGGATCGCGGCGTCGATCGGGACGACGTCGTCGCGCTCTTGCACCATCGCGCGCCACCACGCGTCCTTCAGGTTGCGCAGCATCAAGGTGCCGAGCGGGCCGTAGTCGTAGCTCGAGCGCAGCCCGCCGTAGATCTCCGCCGAGGGGAACACGAAGCCGCGGCGCTTGGTGAGATTGACCACGGCCTCGAAGCGGTCGTGGCTCTGCGCGCTCTGTTCGGGGGCGGGCGTCGTCGACATGGTGGCGAGGATACCTGGACACCGGAGGTGACCCGGTGGGAGCTGGGCTTTCGGCTACGGCGGTGGCGTGCGCACCTCGGGGAGGTGGTGCGCGCTGCGCAGCCGTCGGTCGATATGGTGCTCGAGCGCGAGCGTGCCGAGGCGTTCCATCTCGGCGCCGGCGGCGCTTGGGGCCTCCACAAGCACGCCGGCGAGCCCGCCCCCCAGCACGCGGCGGACGAGCGCGACGGTCTCCGCGGAGACGGCCTGGCCGCGCCGGCAGGAGCGGCAGAGGAACCCCCCCTCCTCGAGGGCGAACGCGACGAGCTCGCGGTCCGCGCCGCAGCGGGCGCAGGAGTCGCTGATCGGTCCGACACCCTCGAGTGCGAGCACCTTCCAGCAGAACGCGCCGACGAGCAGGGGCGAGCCCGTCTTCTCGAGCGCGACGAGCGCCCGGGTCAACATCGTGAACAGCTCGGGCATCGGGTGGTGCTCGAGGGCAAGCTGGTCGGCGATCTCGAGCAGGGTCATCGCCCGGGTCAGCCGGTCGTAGTCCCCGCGCAGTCCACGGTGGCTGTCGACGAGCTCGACCTGGGTGACGATGTCGAGCTCGCGCCCGCGCCAGAAAAGTGCCGAGACGTGCCCGGTGGGCTCGAGGCGCGCGCCGATCCGGCTCTTGGTCTTGCGGACCCCCTTCGCCACGGCCCGTACCTTGCCGTGCTCGGGGGTGACCAGCGTGACGATGCGGTCGGCCTCGCCGAGGCGCAGCGTCCGCACGACGACCCCCTCGTCGCGGTACAGCGCCACCGCGCCCTCAGCGCCGGCCGTGGATGCGCCCGCCGACGACGATCATGGCGGCACCGGCGACGAGCAGCACGAGCACGATGCCGACGGCCCGGTCGCCACTCGCCGCGAGGAGCGCGAGGAAGGCGAGAAAGAACAGTCCGAGGACGGCACCGCTGATCCGGCCGCTGTGGTCCCACCACCAGCGGGCACCGAAGCGGGGGGCACCGCCGGGCGCGTCGTTGCTCATGGCGCCTCGACCCGGCCGTAGCGGCGGTTGCGACCCTGGAACTCACGGATCGCCTCGAAGAGGTGGGCACGGGTGAAGTCGGGCCAGAGCACGTCGGTGAAGACGAACTCGGAGTAGGCGAGCTCCCATAGCAGGAAGTTCGAGATCCGATGCTCGCCCGAGGTCCGGATCACGAGGTCGGGGTCGGGCATGTCGGGGAAGTAGAGGTGGCTGCGGATCACGCGCTCGTCGATCTTTCCGGGATCGAGTCCCTCGGCGACGATCTCGCGCACGGCGTCGACGATCTCGGCCCGCCCCCCGTAGTTGAAGCAGATCGTGAACGTCATCTTGCGGTTCGCGGCCGTGAGCGCCGCGGCCTCGTCCATGCCGCGCACGAGGCGGCGGGGGACGCGCCAGTCACGCCGGCCCGAGAAGCGGATGCGCACGCCCTTTTCGTGCAGCTGGTCCCGGTGGCGCTGCAGGATCGCCTCGTTGAAGTGCATGAGGTAGCGGACCTCGTCGGCCGGTCGACGCCAGTTCTCGGTGGAGAAGGCGTAGACCGACAGCCATTCGACCCCGGCCTCGAGCGCGCCGTCGACCGCTTCCAGCATCGCGAGCTCGCCCGCGGCGTGCCCCTCGGTGCGCGCCAGACCGCGCTGGCGCGCCCACCGGCCGTTGCCGTCCATGACGCAGCCGATGTGACGCGGTACGCGCGCAGGATCGACGCCGTCGACGGCCACAGGGGCAAGTTAGCCGTCCGCGCGCGACGCGCCCGAGCGCGGCGGGTGCCAGCATCCCGAGAAGCGGGCCGGGTCCCCGGGCGGCCGTCTGCCGCGCGCCGCGCGCGGCAGGCCCGGCGTGTGGGGACCACGTGACAGCCGGGCTCTAGTGTCCCGGTCGTGCCGGCGCGCCTCGAGCTCGTCCCGATCGGCAACGCCTTCCCTGCGCTTGCCGCCGCGGTGCGCGACGCGCAGCGTGACGACCCGCTCACCCCCGTCTGGGTCCTGGTCGACGCGGCCGACGCCGCGACCCCCCTGCGGCGCCGCCTGGCGCGTGGCGCGCGCGCCGAGCGCCGGGGCGGGCTCGCTGCGGTGCAGGTCCTCTCGATGGACACGGCCGCCCAGCAGCTCGCGCGGCGCGCCCTCGCCGCCCGCGGCGTCCGCCGCCTCACGCGCCCGGTGCTCGCCGAGGCCCTGCGCCAGGCGCTCGTCAGCGCCCCCGGGGTCTTCGCGCCGGTCGTCGGCCACCCGGCGACCGTTGACGAGCTCGTCGGCGCCTACGAGGAGCTGCGCTTCGCCGACGCGGCGCGCGCCGGCGCGCTCTCGGGTGCGGGGCGGTGGGCGGCCGACGCGGCCCGGCTGTGCGCGGCGGTGCGCGCCCGAGTGTCGCAGGAGTTCTTCGACGACGTCGACGTGCTCGAGACGGCGGCCGGCGCGGTCGCGGGCGGCGCGGCGCCGGCTTCGGTCGTCTGCTACCTCCCCGAACGCCTCCGCCCCGCCGAGGCCGCCCTCCTCGGCGCGCTCGGCGCGCTCGTCCTCGTCGCGACGACCGGCGACGTCGTTGCCGACGCGGGGGTGCGCGCGCTCGTCGAGGTCGCCGCCGCGGCGGCGATCACCCGATCGGGGGGGGCCTTGCCCCCGGGCGGGAGTGAGGATCCGCTCGCGGCCTTCGCGCCGGTCTGCTTGGACGACCTGCTCGAGGCGCCCGATCCTGGCGGAGCGGCCCGGGCGGCGTTCGGTGAGGTCCTCGCCGCCCTGGGCCGCGGCGTACCCCCCGAGCGCTGCGCCGTGGTCGCGCCGCGGCGCGATGCCCAGCTCGACCTGCTGCGTCGCGTCGCGGGGTCGATCGACGCCCCTGCGGACGGGAGCGCGGGTCCCCTCGCGTTGGCGTGGCACACCCGAGGGGGGGCCTCGCTCGCGACGACGCGGGGCGCGGTCGTGCTGAGGGACCTGGTCCACTGCGCCCGCGCTGGGACGCTCGAGCGCCACCGCGTGATCTCCCTGCTCGGCGCGGCGCGCGCGTTCCCCCTGCATGGCGGCGGGCCGCCGCTCGCCGCAGCGGAGCGCTGCTCCCGGCGTGCCGGCATCGTCAAGGGCGACGCCGCACGCTGGCGCGTCCAGCTCTCGGCGCTCGCCGAGGCCGACCCCTCTCTGCAGGGTGACGCGCGCTTGCTCGCCGGCGCCGCCGACGCGATCGAGCGGAGCGCCCGGAGCGCCGCGGGTTGCCGGAGCTGGGCCGAGTTCTCTACCTGGTGCCGCCGCGCGCTCGCTGTGCACCTGCCCGCCGACCCCGAGGCAGCGCCGTTCGAGCGGCGCGCAGAGGATGCACTTTCAGAGGCGCTCCAGGGGCTCGCGGAGCTCGACCTCGTGGGGGGGGCGGCCCGGCCAGGACTCGACGCCTTTGCCGAGGCGCTCGCGCGGGCTCTCGAGCGGCCGCTCACGCATCCGGGGGCGACCGGGAGCGGCGTGCTCGTCGGCGATCTCGACGACGTGCGCGGCGGGGACTTCGACCTTGTCGTCGTCGTCGGTCTCCAGGAGGGCGTCCTTCCCGCCCGTCCGATTGCCGGTGCCGTGCTCGACGACCGGGCGCGCACGGCGGCCGGCCTTCCGCCTCGGGGGACGGCGGAGGCTCTCGCCCGCGATCGCCGGCGCCTCCTGCTCGCCGCCGCGGCCGGCACACGTGTGGTCGGCATCGTCGTCGCCGCCGACATGGGCGGCCGGGATCTCCATCCGTCGCGCTTTGTCGACCCTTCCGCGCCACGGCGCCGGCACCCGGGCCTCGTCGCCTCGCTGCTCGGCGCCGGCGCCGGCGACGCGTGGTCGATCCGGGACCTCGCGTGCGCCCCCCTCGCAGCGACGGCCCGTGCCGGTGTGCCGGCTGTGGCGGGCGGGGTCGCAGACAGGCTCGCTCTGCGCGCCCGTGTCGCGTCCTCGGCCGCGCGCGCCCTCGGCGAGATCGGCCCCTACACCGGGGTCGTCGACGCATCCGCCGTCGCGCGCGCCCTGGCGCGCCGTCCGCTGGCGGCGACCCCTCTCGAGGCCTATGCGGCCTGCCCGTTCCGCTTCTTCGCCGCCCACCTCCTCGGCTGCGAGGCGGTCGACGAGCCCGAGACGCGTCTCGCGCTCGATCCACGCGATCGCGGACTGCTCGTCCACCGCATCCTCCAGCGCTTCGTCGCCGAGCAGATCAGCGACGACACCGGTGCCACCTCGGCTGGCTCGGCGCCCCGGCTCGTCGAGATCGCCGAGGAGGAGTTCGAGCGGCTCCGCCGGGAGGGACGAGCCGGAAAGGAGGTCCTCTTCGACGCCGAGCGCAGGGCGATCCTCGAGTGGCTCGAGGACGAGCGTCAGCGCGACGCCGAGCGGCGTGAGAGCGGCCGGCGGCCGGTCGCCGTCGAGGTCGCGTTCGGGACCGACGCGCTGCCCCCGCTCGAGCGAACCGCCGGAGGCGTGCCGCTGCGCTTCTCGGGCCGGATCGACCGCGTCGACAAGGGCCCGGGGGACCAGCTCCAGGTTGTCGACTACAAGACCGCGCGCAATACCGCCGGCTACCGGGGCCTCGAGAGCGACCCGGTCGATCGCGGGCTTCGGCTCCAACTGCCGCTCTACGGGCTCGCGGCCCGCACTCTGTTCCCGGGGGGGCCAAAGCGTCAAGTGACGGCCGCTTACCGCCTCATCGGCGACCGGCCGGCGGAGTTCCCGGTCGCGCTGGCACAAGGGACCGAGGCGCGCCTCGACGAGGTCCTCGGCACTCTTGTCGGCGGCGTCCGGGGTGGCCTCTTCCCGCACCGCCCGGGGACGCCGGGGTCCAACGGCGACGAGAACTGCCGCTACTGCGACTTCGACGCGCTCTGTCCGCCCGAGCGTGCCCGGCTGTGGGCCGCCGCGCGTGCCGACGCGCGCCTGGCGGCCTTCGTCGCCCTCGCGGAGGGGGAGGACCGCGAGGGCGACGAAGGTGCCGAGGACCCCGACGATGCCCGCTGACGACGATCGCCTGCTTCCCGACGACTCGGCGCGGCGCCGGATCACCGCCGACCTGGACGCGACCCTCTTTGTCGAGGCGGGTGCGGGGACGGGCAAGACGACGACGCTCGTCGCGCGCGTCGTCGCTCACGTGCGCGCCGGCGTGCCGCTCGCACGGGTCGCGGCGATCACCTTCACCGAGGCCGCCGCCGCGGAGCTGCGCGAGCGGATCCGCGGCGAGCTCGTGACCGCGGCCGCCGGCGCGCCCGGCGAGCCGCTGTGGCGGCGCGCCCTCGGGGAGCTCGACGAGGCGGCGATCACGACGTTCCACGGCTTCTGTCAGAAGATCCTCCTCGAGGACCCGCTGCGCGCCGGTCTTCCGCTGCGGGTCCGGGTGCTCGACGAGATCGAGGCCGAGCTCGAGTTCCAGGACCGGTTCTCCGCGTTCCTCGACGCCCTCCTCGAAGAACCCGCCGCGCACAGCCTGCTCGCCGCCGCGTTCGCGCTCGGCGTGACGACCGAGCACCTGCGCGATCTGGCGTGGCGCCTCGAGGATCCGGGCGCCCTCGAGCCAGGAGCAGGACTTGAGGATCCCGGGGACCTGGCGGCGACGGCGAACGACGCCTGGCGCTCGGTGTGCGACGCTCTCGCTGGGCTGCCCGCGTTCGCCGCGCACTGCCGGGACGAGAACGACCGTCTCCTCTGGCGCGTGCGTGAGCTGGGCGCCGGCCTCGCGCGCCTCGAGACCCGCGGCACATGGCTCGAGCGCCTGCGCGCGGTTGC
>JAKABX010000023.1 GCA_021796545.1 Actinomycetes bacterium | reverse complement strand
GGACCTGGGCGCTCGTCCGACCCGGCGCGCGCAGCGTGGCGGCGACGCTCATGCTTCCGGTGCGCAAGTCGACGACGACGTCGTCGTCGTCGTCGGGCGGCTCCTGGTAGTCGACGGCGCGCCCCCGCCGGCACCCGGTGGGGGCGCGTCCGTCGCGGGCGCGCCCGCGCGCCGCCGGCGGCGTTCGAGGAGCGCGAGGCCGCCCGCCGAGACGCCGAGCCCTAGCGCGCTGGCCGCGACGAGCGGCGGATAGTGGGCGTAGCCGCGATAGGTGAACACGACGCGGTGGGTCCCCGCTGGGACGAGCACGCCGACGAGCGCGGGCGCGACCATCTCGACGGGCGCGTTGCGCCCGTCGACCGTCGCGTGCCAGCCCGGGTCGAAGGACGACGAGAGCAGGACGACGCCCCGGCGCGCGAGGCGCACGCGGGTGCTGAAGACGCCGAGTGCGGGCCGGTCGCTCTCGGCGAGCACGGTCCCGGCCGGACCGCTCGCCGGCGCGCCGGTCGGCAGCGTCGGCGCTGCGGCGGGCGCGCCCTCGTAGGCGACCGTCGGATAGCGCCCCTCGTCGGGGAGGGCGGAGGCGAGGAAGGACGCCGTCGCGTGGCCGAGATCGCCGCGGTTCGCGACGATCGGTGGCCCGACGGTGTCGACAACCGCGACGTAGCGGTCACCGGGGCGCTCGTAGAGCGCGTAGTGCCCCTCCTCGGCGACGAGGGTCGCGGGGACCGGCGGCGCCATGCCGACCGGCAGGAGCAGGAAGCGCACGGCGAACGCGGCGTAGTCGCCGGGGTTCTGCTGGTCGAACTCGACCTCCGGATTGGTCATGAGCGAGGCAGTCCGCAGCGTGAAGCCGACGACGTCGACGTCGAGGTTCGCGAGGTAGCGGAAGACCGGCACCGCGCCGACGACGAAGCTGAGGCCCCAGTTTGTGGGCATCCCCGCGTAGACCCTCCCGCCACCGCGGCGGCGCACCAGCGCGACGAGCGCGCGGACTTCGGCCCCGGCGCTCTTGTCGGCGTTCTTCTGGGCGGCGATATAGCGGCCATTGAGGGCGTCGCGCGCCGCGACCTGCCGCCACGCCGGCGCGAGCACGCCGACGATGCCCGCGCACGCGAGCAGGGGGACGGCCGCGCGCGCGCCAGCGGGTGCGCGCCGCACGAGGGCCCCGAGGACCCGGCGGAGCACCGCGCCGAGGGCCGCGAGGCCGATGCCGGCCAGGAACACGCACGCGAGCTGCACGCCCATGAGGAAGCGGCGCATGAAGAGGTCCGCGTGGCCGGGCAGGAGGTTCTCGAGCGCGCCGAGCGTCGGCCGGCCGAAGAACAAGACGAGGGAGAGCACCAGCGCGCCGAGGAGACAGCGCGCCTCGTCGCGCTTCCAGTGACGCGCGCACCACACCAGCCCGACGGCTGCGAGGACGGTCAGCACGGGCAAACGCCCGGCGTCGAGCAGGCGCCCGCCCGCGAGCCAGCCGAGGGCGTCGCGCGCGCCGTAGGAGTTGACGTCGGGGCCTTTGGCGAGGAACTCGTTGGTGGAGGCGTAGGGACGCAGCGCGAGAAGGGGCACGATGACCCACGCCGCCGCGAGCGCCCCTCCGACGCCGACGATGACCCCGCGCGCGAGGTGACGGGGGAGACCTGAGACCGAGGCGAGCGCGAAGACGGGGACGACGAGGAGCGCGAGATAGCCCGTCATGAAGTGGAACCCACAGGTGAGGCCGATGAACAGCGCCGCCCAGCCCCCAAAGCGACCCTCGCGCACGGCGCGGAAGCCGAAGCCCCACGCCAGCGGGAGCGTCCACATCGCCCAGAGCTGGCTCCACAGCCCGAAGCCGATGAACAGGTAGCTCACCTGCTCGTAGCCGATGCCGAGAAGGCTGACGACAAACGGCGAGCACGCTGCCGCGCAGGCGGCCGGCCACCGCCCGAGCCGCAACAGGCGGGCGGCGACGTAGATGCTGATCGGCCACGTCGAAAGGAGCAGATACAGGCTGAGCGCGAACGCGCGGTCGGTGCCGACAACGAGGCCGAGCGCCCCGGTGATGACCGCGCCGAGGCTCTGGTAGTGCAGGAACTGGGGCGAACCGAGGCCGAGGTAGGGGAACCAGCTCGTCCACGGCCAGCGCCCCGCGCGCAAGAGCGCGGCCGCGCTGCGGACCATCTCGGCGTGGACCGCCGAGTCGTTCAGGTAGGCGACCGGGGTGAGCTCGGGTGCGAGGGCAACGAGGTTGAAGGCGACAGCGCCGCCGACGAGCACGAGGGCCAGCCGCCCTCCCGCGACGAGAGGTGCCGTCGTCACGGGCGGAACATCGGGGGGCGGGCCGACGTCGCTCGGGTCCACGCGCCTCCTCGTCTCCGCCCGCCCGCCTTTGCCGGTCGGCGCGCTCTGGTCGAAACCGCCGGCGCCGGCGCGCCCGCCCGCTCTCAGCCGGCCGGGGCGAGCAGGTCGATCATCTGCGCCGTGTCCGACAGGTCCGTCACGACCGCGTCGGCACCGAGCCCGGCGAGCTCGCCCGCACCGTACCTCCCGGTCGCCACGAGCACGCAGCGCGCGCCGGCCGCCTGCGCGCACGCGAGGTCGTTCGGCGTGTCACCGACGACCACGACGTCGTCGGGCGTGAGCGCGCGCCCGCGCAGCTCCCGCTGGCGGCGGAGCGCGATCGGGACCAGCGCGCGCCGGTCCGCGTCGTCGCTGCCGAAGGCACCGGTCTCGAGGTCGAGGTAGCGCGCGAGACCGAAGGCCGCGAGCTTCACGGTCGCGTTCGGCGCGATGTTGCCGGTCAGGACCGACTGCGCGACGCGGCAGTCTCGCGCGAGCAAGGAGAGCAGCTCCTCGGCTCCCGGGCACGGCCAGCCGACCGCGGGCAGGTCCTCTGCGGCCGCGGCGAGCTCGATCTCGAGCTGGGCGAGGACCGCCGCGGCGACCCCGTCCTCGCGGACGGCCATGAGCGCGAGGTACTCGTCGACGATCTGCGGGTCGGTCTTGCCGCTCATGTGGACGCGTGCGGTCGGCGCGCGGCCGAGGACGACCTCGAGCGCGCGGTCGAAGACGGCGCTGCCGATGTCGCCGGTCCGCACGAGGGTCCCGTCGATGTCCCACAGGATCAGGCGCTCGACCACGCCCGGGAGGCTACCAACGCCCCGGCCGCGCTCGGTGCTGCGCAGGCGCGTCTTGACGCCCGGGCGAGCGTCCGCGACCGTGGCGCCTCGATGGCGAACCAACGGCCGCAGAGAGCGCCGAGAGGGCGCGTCCTCGTCCTCGGCTCGGTGAACGTCGACCTTCTCTTGCGTGTCGAGCGCCGGCCCGTGGCCGGAGAGACGGTCGGCGGCGCACGTCTCGAGTGGCACCCCGGCGGCAAGGGCGCGAACCAGGCGCTCGCCGCGGCTCGTGCCGGTGCGCGCGTCTCTCTCGTCGGACGCGTCGGCGAGGACGCCTTCGGCGCCGAGCGACTCGCCCAGCTCCAAGCCGAGGGGATCGACGTCGCCCACGTGCGCACGAGCGCCGCGGCGACAGGCACGGCGGTCGTCACGCTCACACCTGACGGCGAGAACACGATCGTCGTCGCCCCGGGAGCGAACGGCCTCGTCGGGCCCGACGACCTCGACGCGGCAGGGTCGGTCATGGGCGAGGCCGACGTGCTCGTCGCGCAGCTCGAGGTGCCTCTCGCGGCCGTGGAGCACGCGATCGCGCGTTGCCCCGCCACGTCGGTTGTCGTGCTCAACGCCGCGCCCGCACGACAGCTCGCCTCGGAGCTCCTCCGCCGCGTCGACGTGCTGGTGGTGAACGAGTCCGAGGCGTCCGCGCTCAGCGGGCTGACGGTCATCGATGCCGCGACGGCCGAGGGTGCCGCCCGGCGACTGCGCACCGTGGGAGCACGTGCGGTCGTCGTGACCCTCGGCGCCGCCGGTGCCCTGGTCGACGCGCCGACGGGCGGAGGTCTCGTCGCCGCACCGCGGGCTGCCGTCGTCGACACCACGGGGGCCGGCGACGCCTTCGTCGGTGCGCTCGCGGCGCGCCTCGCGCTCGGCGCTGAGCTTGTCGCGGCCGTCGGGTTCGCGAACGCGGTCGGTGCCGCAACGACCGAACGGATCGGCGCGTCCGCCGTCGTGCCGGACGGGCTCGCGCCGCGGCGTGCCTCGGGCTGAGGCCTGCCCGTTTCTCAGGCGTCGGTGTCGACCCAGTAGCGGTGCGCCGCGATGACGTTCACCTCGGTGTGGGACCAGATGAAGCGTTCGAGCGCGTCGAGCAGGCTCTCGACCTGGGAGACCTTCGCGCCGACTGCAGCAAAGCCCAGCTCCGCGCGCTGGCGGAGGTCCTGGGCGCCGACCTCGGCGCTCGCGACGGGGTAGCGGTGGCGTGCGCCGGCGAGGAGGCGGCGGACGACCGCCCGCTTGTCCTTCAAGGACGTGGCACTCGCGACCTGGATCTCGACGAGAAGGACGGCCGCCGCGCTCACCCCCGGCAGTCTGGCGCGCTAGCGGCGCGCGCGTCAGGTCCCTGCCGTGTCCCCGCCGTCGTGGCGCCGACGAAGCGGCGCGCGGCGCACCGGCTGGACGTGGTTGTCGAGGTCGCCGCCTGGTCTCGGCGCGCGGGCCGAGGCGCTGGGCAAGGCTGTCGGGGCAAGCCGGGACGACGGCGCCCCGATGGGGGCGGCGACTCCGACGCACGCATCGAGCACGGCCGCGTGTGCCAAGCGAACCGAACGCCGGCGCCCGGCGCCGGCGCGCGGGCGGGAGCCGACTACCGCGGCGACGCACACCGGCCCGTCGCTCGCGGCCTCGGTCGCTGAGGCCGTTCGCATGGCATTCCGGGTCGGGACGGGCGATCCGACAAGACCGCCGCGAAGACCGAGTGCCGCCCGTTGCCACTGCTTTCACCGTCGCAGCGTCGTCCGGCCGCCTGCGCGCGCTGCGCCGTCACCGACTGCACAGCGCGGGTGCACAGCACCTCCGAGATCGGGGTGCGCCCGTCCTCGGCGGCTCGTGCGCCACGGGTGCGACGCACGCACGGCACCAACGCGCAGATCGACCACCGCCTGTGTCAACGGCGCTCGCGACGGATCGCCGCCGTGCAGCGAACAGGGACTGCACGGCGAACGCCGACCGGTTCTCCGAGATGAGAAGGTGCACCCTCTCGAGGTGCCGAAGGAGGTCGGCGGTGACGGGTTCATCGGTGCTGACCGGGTCTTCGGAGCGCCGGGTTTTCGGCGGCGTTCTGGCGTGAGGACGTCGAGGCGCACATCGGTGCAACGAGGGGCTGTTCTCGAGCTGTGGTGCCCTGGAGGCCGGGCCGGAGAGTGCGGCGCCGATCGGAGCGAGCGCGTGGCGCTCACGGCGATGCCCGGCGAGCCGGGCGGTTCCACGCACTGGCCCGCCTCGCCATCTGAGGACTCGGCGGCGCTCCGAGCGATCCGCGGGGCCTCGACTGAGGAGAGCCTCGCTGTCGAGTCGAGCGAAGAGGGATCTTCCTCGGCGTCGACCACCTCGGCATCGGGATCGTGGGCGTGGAGAGCGCCGTCGACTTCCGCGGCGGGTGCCTCGGCTTCTCGGACGTTCCCTCGACGACGCCGGAGATCTCGCAGGTCCCGGTGAGCTCAGCCTCGGTGGCGGACCCGGGCGCGCGTCGTCATGGCGGCGCGCCGCCGCCCGACGCCCCTTGCACCCTCAAGTAGACGGAACTGTGGCGGGCGCTGGCAGGTGCGGCCCGCCTCGGGGGGGGGGTCGATCACGGCGTCTTCGGCATCAGCCAGACGGCGCGACGTCCGCGTCCTCAGCCTTCGGGGCTTTCACCACCTCGTCCTCGGGTGCGGCGGCGTCTTCGAGGCGACGCGCCCTTGGTCCCCCGGTGGGATGCCCCTCCAGCACATGGTCCTCGTTCTTCCTGGACCCGGTGCCGCGCTCGAGCCGGCACGGCTGCATCCCGAGGCGGTGGACGGGAGGAGCGAGTGCGCGCACACCGGCCCGACGGAGCTCGCCATCGGCGGCTCCAATCCGGGGCGCGCCGATGAGAGCCGAGCACCTTCGGACTCGCGTTCTGTTGCGATCCGCGTCTTGTCGACACCGGCCTCGGGGAGTGGTGCTCGCCGTGTCTTGAGGATCCCGACGGCTCCGGCGTGTCGCCCGTTGTCGTCGAGGCCTGTTGCTGATCGGCACGACCCGACGCATCGAGCGGCCCTGCGCGGGTGAGCGCGACCGGCCGCCTCGACCGCAGCGTCGCTCGAAGGGCACACGGCGTTGCCCGGCGTCAATCCGGGCGAGGCTGCGGCCGAAGGGTTCTCGCGCCCCACGGGCCTCGACCGCGGCGCGCCAACCAGTTGCAGACTGCGCCGGGACCCTCGGCCTGCGAGACGCGCACGGCGGCGCGCGTGTCGGTCTTTGGTCGAGATTGCTGCCGGCATGACGTCGCGAACTCGATTCCGGCGCGCTGCTTGCAGGCGCCAACCGACTCGCCATCGCGCGCCGCACCCGTGCGCTGTGCGCGAAGGCCCGGCGCGAGGGCGCGGTTCCCCTTCTGGGGTTTGGCGTCCGAGCGGAGTTGTCGGGCTCTGCCTCGCGCCCTTGCCCCGGGGATCGCAACGCCCGGGTGAGGTTGAAGACGGGCTGGTCCGACGCTCCGGCCCTCCAGCGCGAGACGACCGGAGAAACCAACGTCTCTGACACCGAGCCCAGGTCCGCCCACGGGCTGTCTCGGCGAGGCCCTGGAAGAGCCACGCGCGGCCACCCCCGTCGTCCGGGGGGCGCCGGCGCAAGCGGGCGCTCCTGGTCCGGGGCCCCGTCTGTGGGCACGCGGGGTCCCGGACCACCGACGGGCGCGCGGTGTCCGTGCCGGTCGCGGGCGCCTCTTGGCCATGATGGCAGAGCTGAGGGGACGGGAGCCCCGCGGTCAAGACGCGCCGAGCACCTTTGCAGTGACGGCGGTGGCGACAACACCGGCGCGCGCTCGCTTTTCTCGAGCTTGTCACGAGCCGCGCCGGCTCCCTGACTACGATCACGGCACGGGCCGGTCAACCAAGGGTGGAGATGATGGCTGACGCGCAGCGGCACGTCGCGCTCGAGGGTGACGGCGGTGCCTTTCGCATCGAGATGAACGGCATCAACGTCATCGGCGACGAGGAACGCCACGGCAGGCCCGCGAGCCTGTTCTGGCCGTGGTTCGGCGCAAACGTCTCGGTGCTCGGCCTCAGCTACGGATCCTTCGCACTCGGCTTTTCGGTCTCCTTCACCCAGGCGCTCGTCGTCGGTCTGATCGGCATCGTCGTCTCCTTCCTGCTCTGCGGGTTCGTCGCGCTGGCCGGAAAGCGCGGCTCCGCGCCGACGCTCGTGCTCAGCCGGGCGGCCTTCGGCGTGCGGGGCAACGTGCTCCCGACGGCGATCTCGTGGCTGCTCACCGTCGGCTGGGAGACGGTGCTCGTGATCCTCGCGACCCAGGCGACCGCAGAGGTCTTCAAGCGTCTGCACTGGGGCGGTGGCACGCTGACCGAGGCGATCGCGCTCGTCGTTGTCGCCGCGCTGATCGTGGGCGGGGGGGTGCTCGGCTTCGACACGATCATGAAGATGCAGACGGTGATCACCGTCGTGACCGGTGTCCTCACGATCGTCTACATCGCGCTCGTCGCCGGCAAGATCCACTGGCACAGCGTCTCCGCGATCCGTGCGGGCTCCTTGGAGGAGGCGATCGGCGCGCTGGTGTTCTTCATGACCGGCTTCGGCCTGGGGTGGGTGAACTGCGCGGCGGACTACTCCCGCTACCTGCCGCGGCGGTCGTCGGGCAAGGGCGTCGTCGGTTGGACAGCCTTCGGCGCGTCGGTCGCGCCGATCGTGCTGCTCGTTTTCGGTCTGCTGCTCGCAGGCTCGTCGCACCAGCTCTCAGGCGCGATCGCGAACGACCCGATCGGCGCTCTCGCGGAAATCCTTCCGACGTGGTTCCTCCTGCCCTTCATCGTGGTCGCGGTGCTCGGGCTCGTCGGCGGCGCCGTCCTCGACATCTACTCGTCGGGGCTCGCCCTTCTCACCGCGGGGCTACGGGTCCCGCGTTTTGCCGCCGCGCTCGTGGATGGCACCGTGATGATTGCCGGCACCGTCTACGTCGTCTTCTACGCCGGCCACTTCCTCTACCAGTTCGAGGGCTTCCTCATCACCCTCGGGGTGCCGATCGCGGCCTGGTGCGGCGTGATGCTGGCCGACATCGCGCTGCGCCGGCGCGACTACGACGAGGTCGACCTCTTCCGCACCGACGGCCGCTACGGCGACGTGCGCGTGTTGCCGGTGGTCGTGGTGCTCGTCTGCACGGCGGTCGGCTGGGGCCTCGTGACGAACACGGCCGCGACCTGGCTCACCTGGCAGGGCTATCTGCTCGGGCCGCTCGGGCTCGGGGGCAAGACGGGAGCCTGGGCCTACGCGAACCTCGGCGTCTTGATCGCTCTCGTCGTCTCGTTCCTCGTGACCTTCGTCGGGCACCGCGCCCGCATCCGCGCCGAGGAGGCCGCACCGGCGAGCGTGTCCGGGGCCGGCCGTGCGCACCTCTCGCCGGTGCGCACGTGAGCGTTGCCCCCGCCACTCCGCTGCTTGTCGCGATCGACCTGCAGGAGATCTTCGCCGACCCCGAGAGCGGGTGGTGGACCCCGCGCTTTGACGAGGTCCTCGAACCCGTCGACCGCCTGGTCGCCTCCTATCCCGAGGTGGTTTTCACGCGCTTTGTCGCCCCGGCGCGCCCGGAGGGGTCCTGGGTCGAGTACTACGGGCGCTGGCCCTTCGCCCTCGTGGCGGAGGACGATCCGCTCTATCGCGTCATCGACCGCTACGACGCGCTGGACGCCCCGCGTCTCGCCGCGCCGACCTTCTCCAAGTGGGAGGTTCTCGCGCCCTTCGCACCGGCGGGTCGCATCCTTGTGCTCTGCGGCGTCGCGACGGACTGCTGCGTGGTGTCGACCGCGCTCTCGGCGGCCGATGCCGGCGCGCGCGTGCGCGTCGTGCGGGAGGCGTGCGCGGGGGTGGATGACGCCGCACACGAGCGCGCGCTCACGCTGATGGCGGGCTACGCGCCCCTGGTGGAGATCGTCTCGCTCGACGAGGCGCTCGCGCTCGCCTCCGGAGCCGCGCCGGAACCGGGGTGAGGTCCACGCCCCCGGAGGTGCGCGACCGGGCGCTCGGGGCCTTTTACGGCCTCGCGATCGGCGACGCACTCGGGATGCCGACGGAGTCGCTGTCGCGTGCGGCGGTCGTCGCGCGCTACGGAGCGATCATCGAGGGCTTCCTCGATGCCCCGGCGGACCAGCCGGTCGCGGCGAACCTGGTGGCCGGGACGGTCACCGACGACACCGAGCAGTCGTTGCTCGTGGCCCGGCTGCTCGTCGCGGGCGGGGGACGGATCGCTCCCGGCGCCCTGGCAGAGGCGCTCGCGCGGTGGGATGCGGACCTGAGCGCGCGCGGGCGCCGTGGGCTGCTCGGTCCCTCGACCCGGCGCGCCCTCGACGCGCTGGCCGCCGGCGAGCCGGCCGAGCGCGCCGGGCGTTTCGGTGCGACCAACGGCGCGGCGATGCGGATCGTGCCGGTCGCCCTCGCGACCCCGCCGGACGACCTCGACGCCCTCGTGCGTGCCGTGCACGAGGCGAGCCTTGTCACCCACAACACCAACATCGCCTGCGCCGCGGCAGCCGCCGTCGCGGCCGCGGTGAGTGCCGGGGTGTCGGGTGCGGATCTCGATACCGCGCTCGCGACCGGTCTCGCGGCGGCGCGCCTCGGCGCGCGCCTCGGCCATTACGTCGCGGGCGCGGATGTCGCGGCCCGCCTCGAGTGGGCGATGGACCTTGTGGCCGGCTGCGAGCCCGACAGGCTCGCGGGGCTGATCGACGCGCTCGTCGGCACGAGCGTCGCCGCCCAGGAGTCGGTCCCCGCCGCCTTCGCGCTCGCGGCGCGCCTCGGCGAGGCACCCTTTGACGCGCTGCGCCTCGCCGCGTCGCTCGGGGGCGACGCCGACACGATCGCGGCGCTCGTGGGCGCAATCTGCGGCGCGTGCAGGGGTCTCGCCGCGTTCCCCGCGGCTGCCATCGACACCGTCGAGGCCGTGAACGACTTGGGCCTCGCACCGGTGGTCGATGCTCTCCTCCACCTGCGGGAGCGAGCATCCCGGCGGCCCTCCCCGCACGCGGCGCGACCGGCCCGGCTCGTCCACGCGGGAAGTGCGATCGTCGACCTCGTCCTCGAGGTGGACGCGTTGCCCGAGCGGGGTGCCGACGCCCTGGCGCGGCGCGCCGCACTGGTCGCCGGTGGCGGCGTGAACGTCATGGTCGCCGCCGCCCGCCAGGGTGTGCCCGTCGCCTACGCCGGCGCGCACGGCGCGGGGCCCTTCGGGCGCCTGGTGCGCGCCGCGCTGGCCGACGAAGGCGTCGAGCTGCTCGCGCCCGTGCGCCGCGGGGAGGACACCGGGATCACCGTCGCGCTTGTCGAGACGGGCGGCGAGCGCACCTTTGCGACGCATCGCGGCGCGGAGCGGCACGGGACTCCGGTCGCCTTGGCGGCCGGGCTCGTGGCGGGCGATGTCCTCTCCATCTCGGGCTACCTCCTGCTCGAGAAGGCGGTCGTGGCGCTTCTCGGCGCGAATCTCGCCGCGCTGGCCGACGGGGTGACGGTCCTGTTCGATCCCGGCCCCTTCGCCGGGGAGCTCGCGGCCAGGGACCTCGCGGCGCTGCGGGCGCGGACGGACTGGCTGAGCCTCAATGCGCGCGAGGCGGCCGCGTGGTGCGGACGGTCCGATCCGCTCGCCGCGGCGCGTGCCCTTGTCGCCTGGCCCGTGCGCCGGGGCGTTGTCGTGCGGATTGGCGCGGGGGGCTGTGTCCTCGCGACGCCGGGGGGAGATCCCCTCCTCGTTCCGGGTTTTGCCGTCGACGCCGTGGACACCAGTGGTGCCGGTGACACCCACGTCGGCGTCTTCCTCGCAGAGCTGCTGCGCGGCCGAGACCCCGAGCAGGCGCTGCGGCGCGCTAACGCGGCCGCCGCCTACGCCGTGAAGCGCCGTGGACCGGGCGGCGCGCCGACGGCCGCGCAGCTCGAGGAATTCCTCGCGAGCGCCGACACCTAGGCGGCTCGCGCGGCTCGTGGGCCGTCGCGCGAGGTGGGGGTCGGTGCTCTCCGCGATACTGCAGGATCATCGCCCGACGTCTGCCCCTCCACGCGCCCACGCGCCCACGCGCCGCCCGGCGGCGTCTTTTCGCCGTCGCGGTGCTCGCCGCGCTCGGAGCCGCCGCCGGAGCGTTCGTTGTCGTCGGCGGGAGCGGTGCTGGCGCGCCGGCGGTCCACCACCACCGGCCGAAGCCGGCGCCGGCGACCTTCGCCGGTCCCGACGGTGTCGAGTCGCGGGCGATCATCGCCGAGAACGCCCGGCCCGGCACGAACTCCTGGCAGATCACGGCCGAGCCACCGACGGGGTTCATCGAGGGCTTCGCGGCGACCACCTCGGCGCGCCCGGGCGAGAGTGTCGCGCTCTACGTCTCGACGTCCGCGGCGAGTTTTCGTGTCGTCGCCTTCCGCATGGGGTGGTACGGCGGGAGCGGCGGCCGGGAGGTCTGGCAATCCCGGCCGCTGCGCGGCGTCGACCAGCCCCCGTGTCCGCTGACGCCGGGGATCAACATGGTGAGCTGCGACAACTGGCACCGCTCGCTCAGCGTGCGCCTCACGCGCGCCTTCGTCCCGGGCGACTACCTGCTCAAGCTCGTCGCCAGCGGCGGCCAGCAGGCCTACGTGCTGCTGACAATCTGGAGCCCCGCGAGCCGCTCGACCTACGTCCTCATCGCCCGCTCGATGACCGAGGAGGGCTGGAACACCTTCGGCGGCTACGACTTCTACCAGGGCCTCGGCAGCTGCGCCCCGACCTATCCGCCGTGCAACCGCGCCCGGGTCGTCTCCTTCGACCGGCCCTATGCCGCCGAGCACGGTGCCGCGGACTTCCTGGCGAACGAGCTGCCTCTCGTCGAGCTCGTCGAGCGCGACGGTCTGGACGTGAGCTACGTGACCGACGTCACTGTGAGCGCACACCCCTGGCTGCTCGAGCGCCACAAGGCGATCCTGTCGCTCGCGCACGACGAGACCTGGACCGCGAGCGAGCTGACCGGCCTACGGCGCGCGCTCGCCCACGGGGTGAACGTCGCCTTCTTCTCGGCCGCCGCGATCGTCCGCCACGCCCGCCTCCAGGCCTCCGTGCTCGGGCCGAACCGGGAGGTCGTCGACTACCGCGACGCGGCGGCCGACCCGCTCGCCGGGAAGGCGAGCCCGCTCGCGGTGACGGGGAACACCTGGGCCTCGCCGCCGACCGACATCGCCGTGAGCGCGATCACCGGCGAGTTGTACTCCGGGTTCGTCGACCCCGGCGCGGCGCCGGTGCCCTTTGTCGTCTACGACGCGCACGCCTTCGTCTTCAAGGGCACCGGGCTGCACGACGGCACGCCGATCCCCGGCGTCATCGCCTCGGACATCGACCACGTCGCCCCCGCCTACCCGATGCCCGCCGACCTGCAGGTGCTCGGCCACTCGCCCGTGCCCCTCAGCGTCGCCTACACCAACCAGGGCGAATGGAACGGCGTGACCTACTCCGACATGACCTACTACACCGAGCCCGGGTCCAAGGCCGGCGTTCTCGACACCGGGACGGTCAACTGGATCGACGCGCTCTCGCCGTGCGCGCCCGGCACTCGCCGCTGCGCGGCACCGCTCGTCGCGCGCATCACCGAGAACGTCCTGGCGCTGTTCGGTCGCGGCCCGGCGGGACGTTTCGTGCCGTCGGTGCCGAACTGGCGCCGTGTGATGCCTGCCGGCTCCTGACCGAGCGGCCCGGACGCGCGCAAGCCCGGCGGGTCCCGGGCACCCGCACCGGCGGGCGCCCGGGACCCGACCCTTACCGGGTGGCGCCCGCCGTGGCCTTTTGACCCTCCTTCTCGGCGGCGAGGAGACGCTCGAGGAGGTGGCCGGGCAGAGGTTCGTAGTGGTCGTGCTGCGCGCGAAAGCGCCCGTTGCCCGCGGTGAGGGCACGCAGGTCGACGCCGTAGCGGGCGAGCTCGCTCGTCGGCACCAAGGCGACGATCGACTGCTCGCCGCGGGAGTTCTGATCGCTGCCGAGGACGCGCCCGCGTCGTGCGTTCAGGTCGCCGAGCACCTCGCCGAGGAAGCGGGCCGCACAGAGCACCTCGACCCTTGAGATCGGCTCGAGCGCGATGGGGGCCGCCTTGTCGAGCGCCTCGTTGAAGGCGAGCGCCCCGGCCTGCTCGAAGCTCGCCTCCGAGGAGTCGACCGGGTGGTGCTTGCCGTCGTCGACGATGACCCGGACGTCGACGACCGGGAAGCCGAGCGCGCCGCCGTGGGTCATCGCACGGCGCACGCCCTTCTCGACGGCGGGGATGAACTGGCGGGGGATCGCGCCGCCGACGACCTCGTCGACGAAGGCGAAACCGCCGCCACGCTCGAGCGGCTCGAGCCGCAGGTGGACGACGCCGAACTGGCCGTGCCCGCCGGTCTGCTTCTTGTGGCGTCCCTCGGCGGCAGAGGCCGTGGCGATCGTCTGGCGGTAGGGGACGCGGACGGGCTCGACGTCGGTCGCGACGTGGAATTTCGTCGCGAGGCGGTCGAGGGCGACCTGAAGGTGGGTCTCGCCCATCCCCGAGAGCACGACCTGGTGGGTCTCGTCGTTGCGCTCGACGCGCAGCCCCGGGTCCTCTTCCTGGAGCCGCTGGAGGGCGGTCATGAGTTTGTCCTCGTCACCGGTCGTGCGCGCCCGGATGGCGACCGACAGGCTCGGCGCAGAGATCGGGATCGGCTCGACCTCGACCGGTGAGCCGCGGGGAGCCAGGGTGTCGCCGGTGCGGACGTCGTGGAGCTTGGGCACGGCGACGACGTCGCCCGCGACCGCCTCGGCGAGGGGGACGGTCGTCTTTCCGACGAGTGACTCGAGGACGTGGAGACGCTCCTCGGTGTGGGTGCGCGTGTTGACGAGCTGGATGTCGGGCCGGAGCGTGCCGCGCAGCACCTCCAGCAGCGAGATCCGCCCGACGAAGGGGTCGACGATCGTCTTGAACACGCGCGCGAGCGGCTCGCCCGCCGCGTCCTGGTCGAGCTCGAGCTCCTGGTCGCCCGCGCGCACCCGGACGCGGTGGTGGGAGACGGCAAGCTCGCCGAGCAGATGTGCGAAACGGTCGATCCCGACGTCGCGCAGCGCCGATCCGCAGAGGATCGGCACGACGGCGCGTGCGGCCACGCCCGTCGCGAGCGTGGCCGAAAGCTCCGCGAGGGTGGGCGGGGCGCCCTCGAGATAGCGCTCCATGAGACCGTCGTCGGCGACCACGATCCGCTCGACGAGGTCGTCGTGGACCTCGTGCTCGCGCGCGGCGAGAGTGTCGGGGATGGGGCCCACGGCCGGGTTGCCGCCATCGTAGGAGACGGCCTCCTCGGCGAGCACGTCTGCGATGCCGGCGAGCGCCGGGCCCGCGCCGAGGGGAAGCTCGACGGGAGCCAGCGTCGGGCCGAAGGTGGCGCGCAATTGCGCGAGCGTGCCCTCGTAGTCGGCGCGCTCGTGGTCGAGCTTGTTGACGAAGACGACGCAGGGGATCCCCGCCTGCTCGACCACGCGCCACAGTGTCTCGCCCTGGCCGGTCACGCCCTCGGCCGCGGAGACGACCAGGACGGCGAGATCCGCCACCGCGAGCGCCGCCTCGACCTCGGCGACGAAGTCGGGGAGCCCGGGTGTATCGAGGAGGTTCACCTTGTGGCCCTCGTGCTCATACGCGGCGAGCGCGAGGGAGAGGGAGCTGTGCCGGGCCAACTCCTCGGGTTCGAAGTCGCACACGGCCGTGCCGTCCTCGACGCGTCCCTTGCGGGCGATCACGTGCGAGTTCGCAAGAAGCGCCTCGGCAAGGGTGGTCTTGCCCGCCCCGGCGGGGCCGACGAGCGCGACCTTGTGCACGTGTAAGGAGCGAGTGCTGTTCACGTCGCCCTCCCTCTCGGGCCGGGTGTGCACCCGGTGCCTTGCCGGGGTTCCGGCCCGGTCGCCCCATCATGCTCCTCCGCCGGCCCGGCGACCATCGCGAACATGGGCAGGCGCCGCGCGAACCGGTACCCGGCGCCCTCGAGCGCCGGCCTCAGCTCGTGAGCGCGCTCTCGCCAGCGCCGACGAGCAGTTCACAGGCCCGCCAGCAGTACCAGGCGGCGACCGAGCGGTAGGGGCGGAAGAGCTCGCCGAGCGGCTCGAGCTCGCGGGCGCTTGGCATGGGCCGGTCCCACGCGAGACCGAAGCCGCGCCGCACCCCGAGGTCGCCCGACGGCCACACGTCGAGGCGGCGGAGCTGGAACAACAGGAACATCTGCGCCGTCCAGCGACCGACGCCGCGCACCGCCGAGAGGCGCGCGATCAGCTCCTCGTCGTCGAGGCGGGCGATGCGGCGCGGGTCGAGCTCGAGGGTCCCCGCCGTGACCCGGGCCGCGAGGTCGCGCAGGCTGTCCGCCTTCGCCCGCGACAGGCCCGCGTCGCGAAGCGCCGTCTGGTCGACTGCGAGCACGGCCTCGGGGGTCACCGATCCCCCGAGGGCCGTGACGAGGCGCGCGTGGATCGCGGCGGCGGCCGAGCCCGCGAGCTGCTGGTAGAGGATCGAGCGGGCCAGGGCGGCGAAGTGGGATTCGAGGGGCGGCCGCAGCCGGGGTGGTCCGGCGGCGCTCACCAGCGACGCGAGGACAGGGTCACGCTGCGCGAGGACGAGCGCCGCGCGCGCGTGACTCGGCCGGCGGGAGTCGGGCACGGTGCGGGCGTCCGTTGGCCGGGGCGCGTCAGCCCTTTGGCGCGTGGGGCTCGGCCACCAGGTCGACGACGAGCGCGTAGGGGCCGCCCGCACTGCTCTTGGGGATCTCGAGCAGGACCCGGCTGCCGAGGTGCATGCCGATCGTCTTGTCGAGGAGGTCCGGCTGTGTGGTGCTCCCGACGAGCTGGCTGTCGGGGACGCCGTCAGCCCACGTCGAGGGCGGGGCCTTTCCTGACCAGGTCCCGACCACGTACTGGTCGACCACCAGCCCCGGGGTGATCTTTGGACCGTGGCCGCGCGCGAGAAGGGTCAGTGAGACGCTCTTGGGCTGGGGCGCGCCCTTTGCCACCGTCACCGTCGGCTGGCCGCCGAGCTTGCCGCCGATCTTGACGCCGTTCACTTCGCGGTGCAGCACCGTTGCGTGAGGGTCGCCGTGGGCCGCCTTGGAGTAGACGGCGACGATGTCGATGACGAACTCGAGGGTGTCGGTCCCTGTGATGCCACCGGAGGGATTGCCCGATTTGCCGTAGCCGTCCTTGGGTGGGATCGAGAGCAGCACCCGCGAGCCGACGTGCTTGCCGACGAGGCCGAGGTCCCAGCCCGGGATCACGCGCCCCATCCCGATCGGCGTCCCGAACAGGCCGCGCCCGAAGGAGGTGTCGAAGACCTTGCCGCCCCAGATCTGGCCGTAGTAGTTGCAGACGAGCAGCTCGCCCTTGCGCACCGTCGGACCGCTCCCGGCGTGCAGGACCTTGACGACGAGGGACTTGGGCGCCCCCGCCTTGGGGAAGTGCAGCGTCGGCCGGGTTCCGTAGCCGCCCGAGACGGTCGGCAACGCGTCGGTGCCCCGTGGGGAGGCGACGTGCGCGCCGGTCGCGCCGAGCGCGATCGGCGGTGCCAATGCGACGGTGCCGAGTGCGGCGAGCCCGACGGCGGCTGCGGCGAGGCGCGTGCGGAGACGGGCGGAAGAAAGGCTTGACACAGGGACAAGGCTAGGCGCTTCATCTCCGGGCCGCGCACGCGCGCCGGACCGGGTCACCAGGGGGGTGACCTCGAGGCCGGGGAGGAGTAAAATTGCAGCTTGGAGGCGGCAGATGGATCCACACGTCAGGGGACGTGGCGGCTCGGCCGTCGTCCCGCACCTGGTCGGGCTGCCCTTCGACGCTGCGCGAGAGCTCGCGACGGCCGCGGGGGTGGTGCTGACGAGCGGGGCGCCGGACGGTCCGCCGGTGGGCTTGATGGCCTGGCCAGGAACCTGGGTGGTCGCGCGCCAGTGGACGCCGCCGGGAGCACGCGTCACCTTCGGCGCTTTGGTCGTCGTCGAGCTGGTGCGCACCGATGGCGGCGGCGGAGGGGGCGGCGATTCGGGCGACCGTGAGCCGCGCATGCCGGTCCCGCCGTCGGGCCTGCGCTTCGACCGTCTGCGCCCACCTCCGGGTGACCTGCTCGTCGAGCGCGCCGTCACCATTCGCTGAGTCATCTTCGGCCGAGGCCGCCGCGTGCGGGAGTGCCGGTGCGCGCGGGACTGCGGCGGTTTCCGGCGCGGGGGCGCTGGCGTTCGGCGGTTGGATAGCCAACGGCCGGCACGGCCCGGTGACTCGCGCAGCGAGGCGTCGCGCTCCGCCGGGGTGTGTGGGTGCATGGCCTGGCGCGCGCCGGGGAGGTCGGGTCCGCCCCGGGCGCGGTGCATGAGACGCAGCGGCCGTTGCGCCTTGGCGAACGTCGCCTGCGCGCCAACAGCCTCCGGGGTGCAATGACGCGCTGCGTCCCGGACCCGAACGCGGCGCGGTTGGTCAGGCGCCGCGTCGCAGGTCGAGGACGACCTGCCCGCGCACCGTTCGGGCCGTGATCTGGGCGAAGGCCTCGTTTGCCTTGCCGAGGGGGACGACGGCGCCGACGACGACCTCGAGCTCGCCGCTCGCCAGCGCGACGAGAGCGGCGTTGAGGGCCGGTCGCGCCCGCTCTTCGGGCTCGCTCAGGCCGCCGTAGCCGAGGAGGCGCTGCCCGTTGCGGTAGAGGTGCTGGAGGGGGAGTTCCGCGGTCGCGCCCGCTGAGGTCCCGTACAGCACGAGTCGGCCGAGGGGCGCGAGGGCGCGCAGCGCGGCGCCGGTGAACGGGCCGCCCAGCCCGTCGAAGACGATGGTCGGCGCCAGCGTGCCGGCCGCCTCCGCGAGTCCCTCGGCGTCGCAGACGACGACCTGTTCAATGCCGAGCGAGACCAGAAAGGCGCGTTTGTCCTCGTGGGCGGTCTGGGCCCACACGCGGGCCCCGCGCCGGGCGGCGAGCGAGCAGACGATGCTGCCCACTCCGCCGCTCGCGCCCAGCACCAGCACGCGGTCGTCGGGCCGCAGATCGCCGAGCTCGACCGCTGTCCGCCAGGCGGTCAGGCCGGCGACGCCCATCGACGCCGCCGCCGCGAGGTCGACGCCGGGCGGGAGTCGCACGACAGCTGCGCGGGGCACGACGGCCGCGGTGGCAAAGAGTCCGTCGCGGCGCGCGCCGAGGCCGTGGCCGCGCACCAGGACCGGGGCGCCCTCAACAAGGCCCGTCGCCTCGGATCCGAGAGTGCGCGGCAGGGGGCCTTCGGGCGCGACCCGTCCGAGGGCGATGTAGTGGTCGACCGGGTTCACCCCGGCGAAGGCGAGCTCGACGAGCAGTTCGTCCTCGAGGGGATCAGGCAGGATCACCTCGGCGATCTCGAGGGGAGCGCCGTGGCGGACGAGGCGGGCGGCGAGTGCGGCGGTCGGCATGCTCCCTTCCTAGTCCTTCTTTGGGGGACGAACTTTGGACGTTGTGACAAGTTTTCAGGCCGCGGATGTGAGACGCGCGCCCGCGACGTAGTCCGCGACGACGTGGTCGATGGTGGTGATGGCGCGCCGGAGCTCGACCGGTGCCGGGGGGAGGTCGGGGCTGAGCAGCGGGCCGAGCACGCGGTCGTGGACCTTGGTGTAGAAGATCGCGGCGCGCAGCCCGTCGCGGGTGGTGACGTAGGTGTTGGTGTGCGGGAGCCGCTCGATGAGGCCGTGGAGGCGCAGGCGGCGCAGGTCGTAGGTCATCTGGTTGGGCGTGTAGTCCGTGCCGAGCAGGCCGGCGATAAGGCTCCTCAGGCTCTTGTTGGTGAAGCCGGAGACGGCGTGGACCATGACACAGAGTGCGCCGGCCAGGGCCATGACGCGTGGATCCCCGAAGCGCAGGGCTCCGGTTCGTTGGCCCTCCCGTGCGTAGGGCTGTGAGATCCGCCCGAACAGCGCGGTCTCGATGGCACAGCCCTGGCCGGCACGCTCGATCATAAGAAGACGGTGGTTGACCTGGCGCGCCTTTGCCTGCAGCTCGGGCAGGTGCTGGAGGCGACGGGCGATGTCGAGGTCCCGCGGGTCGTTGATGACGGTCTCGATGCGAAGCGCCCTCCCTTCTTTCAAGTACTGCTTGACCCGGGAGTGCTTGTAGGTGAAGTCCATGCGGACCTCGGTCCCGGCGCCGAAGATCCGCTGGCGGTAGAGGTGCTTGGTCGGACGGCGAAGCGGCCGCGCGAACACCATCGCCACCTCGCCGGGGCGTCCGATCCCGACGTTGTCCTGGACGAGGGCCTCGAAGAAGGCCCGGGCGCGACGCGGGTCGTCGAAGACGAGCGTGGTGGAGGTCTCGACCTGGCGCAGGGAGAGCTCCCACCAAAAACCCGCCTCCCGGTCCGCGGTGGTGAGCGGCGTCGGGATGACCGCCATCCAGCGGTCGAAGAAGGCCTGGACGTGGTGGGGGCCGAGCCGATCCGCGATCTCTTGGAGGCGCTCGGGCTCGTCGCAGGCGGCAAAGCCGTTGGCGAGGGCGACGGTGCGAAGTCCAGCACGGTCGGCCTGGCGCTTCACCCACTCATGGCCGTTCAGCCAGACCTTCGCGGGATAGGGGAAGTAGCTGACGATCTTGACAAAGCCCGGTCCGAACTCGGGGTCGAGCACGTAGAAGTAGTAGGCGGTGCACTGACGGCGCGTCTTCACGAACGCGAAGCGGCTCTGGCCGGGCTTCGGGTCGCGCTTCTTGCCGCTCCAGACGAAGGCCAGCTCCTGGGCGGCGACGATGGCGACGACACCGGTGCGTCCCTCCTCGGCGGCGCGCTCCAGGTGGGGTGTCACGTGGTCGAGCTTGCGGTCGTCCCAGCGGGTGCGATCGGGAGCCTTCAGGCGCAGCACGGGGATCTCGTTGTCGGCGGCGAAGGTGCGCACCGCGGCGCGAAAGCGGTTCCCGATCTTCTCGAACAGCGCCGGGGAGGGCACCGGGTTGTGGAGGTGGTCGCGCAGGAAGTAGGCGACCTGACCTTCGACCTGGAGCTTGTTGACATACGCGTTGAGGTAGAGACGGTCGAGGCAGTCGAGCCCCAAGGTGACATGTCCCTCGAGCACGTCGTTGATGTTCGTCACGCTCACCATGACGACGCGATAGCGCACGAGGGCCGGCTCTGCCGGCCCGACGGCATCGACGCGCGCGGCGCCACGCTGGAGGGGGCCGGGGGGAGGGCCTGCCCTCCCACCGCTAAGTGGCTGGTGTGAAGCGCGTGTTTGACGCGCACGGTGTGGACACAGTCATCGATCCCTCCGGGGTGATCCTGTGGGCCGCCGGGGTTGGCCGGCAGCCGGTGAAGACCCCGGCCCGGGAACAATGGCGGGTGTCTCGGCCCGAATAACGTCTGGACGTGCCCTTCTCATGCGACCGACCAGCCTGTTTGGGTGGAACGCAGCCCGAGCCGGGCAAGGCGGTCGAGGTTGTGGGCCGCGGCGAGCAAGGCGAAGTCCGCGTCGACCCGCGTGATGCCGCGTACCCGCGCTCGGCGGCCACCGTGACGGCGGCGCATGAGGTGGGCGAGCTTGCGCTCGACCTTCGGGCGTGTCGCTCGGTAGTCCTCGCGCCAGGCAGGATCGCGCTGGCGCGCTCGGGCGGCCGAAAGCGCCGCTTCGTTGCGCCCGACGTTGACGACGCGACCCGAGGGAGAGGCCGTGCACTGCTCGGCAAGCGGGCAGGTCGCACACGCGTCCTTGAAGGCGGCCGTGCCCGAGCCGTCCTTGTGGCGGCGGATCGCGACGGTGACCCCGGTCGGGCAGGTGACGGTGTCTGTCTCAAGATCGATCGAGAAGCGGTCCTTCGCGAAGCGCCCACCGGGGGCGACCGGGTCCTGGGTCTTCAGACGGTCCTCGACGCCGGCCCCCTCGAGCAGGTCGTGCAGCTCGCCGGTGCCATAGGCGTTGTCGCCGTAGGCGACAGGCCGGTCGTCCTCACCGGTCTCGGTGGGCGTTTCGGCTTCCTCGTCGCCGAGCAGGTCGCTGAGCAGCTCGGTGGCCGGGCCGGCGTCACCGACGTTGCCGGCCGTCACCGTCGTCGCGGTGATGATCTCGGCGTCCGGGTCGATCGCGGCGTGACCTTTGAAGCCGTCGAAGCCGTGCGCAGAGGTCTTGTGGCCGTGGCGGGTCTCGACGTCGACCGTCGAGATCACCCGGTCGGCAGCGACGCGGCGCGCGATGGAGAAGACGCCGTCCTCACGCTCTTCGAGATCCTGGCCGAGCACGGTCAACAGCAGGCACGCCGCCTCGTGGACCGCGGGCGAGAGCTCCCGGCCCGAGAGGGCCATCACCATCGCGAAGCCGTCCTTCGCGCGGCTGTCGACGAGCTCGGTGCGCGCTTGCTCGTCCTCCCAGTCGATCTGGGGCTTGGCCGAGCTCGCGTAGTCGTCGCCGCTTCGAATCACGGCGCGCAGCTCGAAGGCGAGCTCGGGGTCGGCCACCTTCAACAGCCCCCGGATCGCCGAGGCGATGAGCGTGATCGTGTCCATCGTCGCCACCGCGTCATAAAGCGGTGTCGAGTCGAGCACCCGGCGCTTGCCGATCAGCCCCGCCTGCTTCGCCGCGCCGAGGGCGACCTCGAAGATGCGGTTCGGACGCGCCGAGTTGCGCAGGCGCTCGCGCATGTCGACGAGCACGGTGTGGGAAAAGCTCGTCCACCCTGCGGTGTCGTAGCCGCCGACACCGGCCGCGTAGCGCCAGCGGTTGTCGAAGGTGTAGCGCTCGACCGCCTCGCGGTCCGACAGCCCTTCGAGGCGCTGCAGCGCCATCACCACCGCGACGACCGAGGGCGGCACCGAGCGTCGTCCCTTCTCGTCGAACAGGTCGGCGAAGTCCTCGTCGGGGAAGAGCGCGTCGCGTTCGCGGTGAAAGAAGGCGTAGATCGAGCGCTGGTCGAGCGTCTCGTCCAAGAAGCGCTCGACATCGTCGAGGAGGTTGCCCTGCTTGTCAGCCAGCCCGAGGGACATCGGTCGCTCCCGGTCGAGAATCACGGACGTGTAATTCTCTCTCATGGGGCTCCAGATCGCGAGCACCGACGCCCGCGAAAGACACCGGCCACCTAGCGCGCCTGCAGGTCGCGTCGCAGCGTCCCGACCGCGGCGCTGAGCGCCTGGCGGTCGAAAACGAGGGGCAGCGCGATCCGGGCGGGCTCCGCCAGGTCGGCGCGGGTGAGCGCGTGGAGGTCGTCGGCGAGCCGGAGGGCCGCGCGCGCGACCGCGCCGACGGCGCCGTGCGCGCGCCCGGGCCAGTGCTGGGTGGCGAGACGCCGGTCGAAGACGACGAGCGCGTGCTCGAGCGGACGGGCGACCCCGAGCACGTCGGCCCGGCGCGCGTGGCCGCCCGCGACCAAGGAGGCGGCCGCGGCCGCGAAGCGCCGAGCGGGGGCGACGAGCGGCGC
>JAKABX010000022.1 GCA_021796545.1 Actinomycetes bacterium | reverse complement strand
CCCGCGCGGGTCAGCTGCTGGGCCGCAGCGAGCCCCGCGGGACCCGAGCCGACCACCGCGACCCGCCGGCCGCTGCGCCCTCCCGCGGGCACCGGCTCGAGGCCGGTCCCCGCGGCCCACTCGGCGATCTCGTACTCGACCTGCTTGATGAGCACAGGATCGTCCCCGATCCCGAGCACGCAGGAGCCCTCGCAGGGCGCGGGGCAAAGCCGGCCCGTGAACTCGGGGAAGTTGTTCGTCGCGTGCAGGCGCTCCGCGGCGTCGGCGAAGCGCTCCCGGCGCACGAGGTCGTTCCACTCCGGGATCAGGTTCCCGAGCGGGCACCCCTCGTGGCAGAAGGGGATCCCGCAGTCCATGCAGCGGGAGGCCTGGCGCACCAAGCGCTCGCGGGGGAAGGCGAGGTAGACCTCGCGCCAGTCCTGCACCCGCTCGCCGACCGGGCGGCGCTCGGGTCCCTCGCGCTGGAAGCGGAGGAAGCCACGAGGATCAGCCATGTGCCGCCGCCATGATCGCCGCCTCGAGAGGCTCCCCCGCCGCCGCAGCGGCGCGGGAGGCCTCGAGAACCCGCCGGTAGTCCTTCGGCATCACCTTGCGCATCGTCTGGAGCGTCTGCTCGATGTCGACCAGCAGCCGGGCCGCGAGCGCCGAGCCGGTGAGCTCGTGGTGGCGCGCGATGACCTCGGCGAGGAAGTCCCGGTCCTCGTCCTCGAGCGGCTCGAGGGCGACGAGCGCGGCGTTGAGGCGCCGGGGGAAGGTGCCCTCGGCGTCGCGCACGTAGGCCACGCCGCCGGACATGCCGGCCGCGAAGTTCCGCCCCGTCGGCCCGAGCACGACGACCCGCCCCCCGGTCATGTACTCACAGCCGTGGTCGCCGACCCCCTCCACGACCGCCGTCGCGCCGGAGTTGCGCACGCAGAAGCGCTCGCCGACCACGCCGGAGACGAACAGCTCGCCGCCGGTCGCGCCGTACCCGCAGACGTTGCCGGCGATGACGTTCTCCTCGGCCCGCAACGGCGCGCCCCGCGGCGGGCGCAGGATGACCCGGCCCCCCGAGAGCCCCTTGGCGACGTAGTCGTTGGCATCGCCCTCGAGGGTGATCTCGATCCCCGACGGGAGAAAGGCCCCGAGGCTCTGGCCGGCCGAGCCGCTGAGCCGGATCCGGATCGTCCCGTCCGGAAGGCCGGCCGCGCCGTAGCGGCGCGTGACCTCCGAGCCGAGCATGGTCCCCACCGTCCGGTTGACATTGCGCACGCTGCGCTCGATCTCGACGGGCTTGCGGTCCTCGAGCGCGGGGGTCGCCTGCTGGATGAGCCAGTTGTCGAGCGCCGCCTCGAGCCCGTGGTCCTGGGTCCGGGTCTGGCGAAGGTCGCACGGCCCGTGCTCGAACACGGGCTCGGCGAGCAGCGGGGCCAGGTCGAGGCCCGCGGCCTTGTAGTGCGCGACGGCCCGGGTCGCCTCGAGGCACTCGCTGTGGCCGACGGCCTCCGCGATCGAGCGGAAGCCGAGCGCCGCAAGGTGCTCGCGCACTTCCTCGGCGAGGAACAGGAAGAAGTTCTCGACGAACTCGGGCCGGCCGCTGAAGCGCTTGCGCAGCTCGGGGTTCTGGGTCGCGATGCCGACCGGGCAGGTGTCGAGGTGGCAGACGCGCATCATGATGCAGCCCGAGACGACGAGCGGCGCGGTCGCGAAGCCGAACTCCTCGGCGCCGAGCAGCGCGGCGACGACCACGTCGCGCCCGGTCTTCATCTGGCCGTCGACCTGGACGACGATGCGGTCCCGCAGCCCGTTGCGCAGCAGCGTCTGCTGGGTCTCGGCGAGCCCGAGCTCCCAGGGGGTGCCGGCGTGCTTGAGCGAGGTCAGCGGCGCTGCGCCCGTCCCGCCGTCGTGGCCCGAGATGAGCACGACGTCCGCGTGCGCCTTGGCCACGCCGGCCGCGACGGTGCCGACCCCGACCTCGGAGACGAGCTTGACGTGGATGCGCGCCGCGGGGTTCGCGTTCTTCAGGTCGTGGATGAGCTGCGCGAGGTCCTCGATCGAGTAGATGTCGTGGTGCGGCGGCGGCGAGATGAGCCCGACGCCCGGCGTCGAGTACCGGGTCTTCGCGATCCAGGGGTAGACCTTGTGGCCGGGAAGCTGGCCGCCCTCGCCGGGCTTGGCACCCTGGGCCATCTTGATCTGGATGTCGTCGGCGTTGACCAGGTAGTGGCTCGTCACCCCGAAGCGTCCGGACGCGACCTGCTTGATCGCGGAGCGGCGGAGATCCCCGTTCTCGTCGGGCACGAAGCGCTCGGGGTCCTCGCCACCTTCGCCGGTGTTCGAGCGCCCCCCGAGCCGGTTCATCGCGATCGCGAGGGTCTCATGGGCCTCCGCCGAGATCGAGCCGTAGCTCATGGCACCGGTCGAGAAGCGCTTCACGATCTCGCTCGCAGGCTCGACCTCCTCGAGCGGCACCGGGGGGCGCAGCGCCTGCGCCCCCGTCTTCAAAGCGAGCAGGCCGCGCAGCGTCGCGAGCTTCTCGGACTGCTCGTCGACGAGCGCGGTGTACTCCCGGAAGATGTCGGCGCGCTTTGCCCGGGTGGCGTGCTGGAGCTTGAAGACCGTCCGCGGGTTGAACAGGTGGTGCTCGCCCTCGCGGCGCCACTGGTACTCGCCGCCGATCTCGAGCTCGCGGTGCGCCCGCTCACCGGGTCGCTCGCTCCACGCGGCCGCGTGGCGCGTGGCGACCTCGCCGGCGAGCACGTCGAGCGAGACGCCCCCGAGCTGGGAGGTGGTGCCGGCGAAGTAGCGCGCGACGAGACCGGCATCGAGGCCCACGGCCTCGAAGACCTGGGCGCCGGTGTAGGAGGCGATCGTCGAGATGCCCATCTTCGACATCACCTTCAACACGCCCTTGGACGCGGCCTTGACGTAGTTTTGCACCGCCCTGCGCTCGCTGATCCCCGAGATCTCGCCACGGCGCACGAGGTCCGCGACGGACTCCAGCGCGAGGTAGGGGTTCACCGCCGCGGCGCCGTAGCCGATGAGGAGAGCGAGGTGGTGGACCTCGCGGGCGTCGCCCGACTCGACGACGAGCCCGACGCGCGTCCGCGCCCGGGCGCGCACGAGGTGGTGGTGGACGGCCGCGACGAGCAGCAGGGAGGGGATCGGCGCGTTCTCGACGCTCGAGTGGCGGTCCGAGAGCACGATGAGGTTCGCACCGTCCTCGATCGCCGCGAGCACCTCCTCGCAGATGCGCCCGAGCGCCTCCTCGAGGGCCGCGCCACCGCCCGCAGCCGCGAAGACGCCGTCGATCACAAAGGAGCGGAAGTCGGGGTTCTCGCCGTGCTCGTTGACATAGAGGAGCTTGCCGAGCTCCTGGTTGTCGAGGACCGGGTAGGGAAGCGCGATCTGGCGGCAGGAGCCCGGTCCTGGGTCCAGCAGGTTCGCCTCGGGACCGATCGTCGACGACAGCGAGGTGACGAGCTCCTCGCGGATCGCATCGAGGGGCGGGTTGGTCACCTGCGCGAAACGCTGGACGAAGTAGTCGTACACCAGCCGCGGGCGGGCGGAGAGCACGGCGACGGGGGTGTCCGATCCCATCGAGCCGATCGGCTCCTCGCCGCGCTCGGCCATCGGCGCGAGGATCACGCGCAGCTCCTCGGTCGTGAGGCCGAAGAGTCGCTGGTGGCGCACCAGCGAGCCGTGCGTCGGCACGAGGACCTCTCTCGGCGGCAGCGCCTCCAAGGTGACGAGCCCCGCGTCGAGCCAGTCGCCGTAGGGCTTTGCGGCCGCCAGCTCCGCTTTGATCTCGTCGTCGCCGACGATGCGGCCCGCCGCGGTGTCGACGAGGAACATCTTGCCGGGGCTGAGCCGCCCCTTCTCGACGACGCGCTCGGGCGCGAGCTCGAGCACCCCGACCTCGGAGGCGAGCACGACGAGCCCGTCTGCGGTCACCCAGTAGCGGGCGGGCCGCAGCCCGTTGCGGTCGAGCACCGCGCCGATCAGCGTCCCGTCGGTGAAGCAGACCGCGGCGGGGCCGTCCCAGGGCTCCATGAGGCAGGAGTGGAAGCCGTAAAAGGCGCGGCGCGCCGGGTCCATCTCGGCGTTGTTCTCCCAGGCCTCGGGGATCATCATCAGCACCGCGTGCGGCAGCGAGCGCCCGGCGAGGTGCAGCAGCTCGAGCACCTCATCAAAGGAGGCGGAGTCGCTCGCGCCCTCGGTCAGCACCGGAGCCAGCCGCTCGACGCCGCCGGGGAAGACGTCGCTTTGCAGCAGTGCCTCGCGCGCGCGCATCCAGTTGCGGTTGCCAGCGACGGTGTTGATCTCACCGTTGTGGGCGACGAGGCGGTAGGGATGCGCGAGCGGCCAGGAGGGGAAGGTGTTGGTCGAAAAGCGCGAGTGGACGAGCGCAAGCTGGCTGACGAGGCGCTCGTCGGCGAGGTCGGGGAAGAAGGCGCGCAGCTGGTCGGTCGCGAGCATGCCCTTGTAGACGAAGGTGCGCGTCGACAGCGAGGGGAAGTAGAGGCCCTCCAGGGCGTGCTCGGCGCGCTTGCGCAGGACGTAGATCGCGCGCTCGAGCGCGAGGCCCGTCGCCCCCGCCAGCGCCCCGGTGGGGGCGGGAGCGAGGAAGACCTGCTCGAAGCGCGGGGCGACGCGCTGCGCGGCGACCCCTGCGCGCGCGAGATCGACGGGGACCTCCCGCCAGGCGAGCACGGCGAGGCCCTCCTCGGCGGCGAGGCGGGCGAAGGCGTCCTTCAGGCGCGGCGCCGCGGCGTCGTCCGTGGGGAGGTAGGCCATCCCCGAGCCGTACGCACCAGGCGCCGGGAGCGCGACGCCGGCAACGGCGGAGAAGAACGCGTGCGGCATCTGCAAGAGGATGCCGGCGCCGTCGCCCGTCTCCGGATCGGCGCCGAAGGCGCCCCGGTGCGCGAGGTTCTCCAGCGCATGAAGCGCCAGGTCGACGATCTCGTGACTCGGTCCCCGGCGCAGATCGGCGACGAACGCGACCCCGCACGCGTCGTGCTCGAAGCGCGCGTCGTACAGGCCCTTGCTGGTCGTTTTCGCCATCGCGTCCCTCGTGTCCTCGCAGCGGTCGGGACGCCGTTGGCCCGTCCCGCGTAGTTTACACCCCGTTCACCGAGCCCCGGGGGGACGACCGGGGCGCCCGCCTCAGCGGGGCGGCGGCGGCTCCTCGCTGCGGACGCCGCCGGTGCTGACGTGCCCGGACCAGCCCTTGCCGTCCCAGTAGCGCTTCTCGTGGCGGCCGCTCGGGTCCGGATACCACCCGGCCGGCGGGAGGAGTGCGGGCGGCGGAGTGTGGGTGCCGAGGTCACCAGAGTCGACACCGCCCCCGCGGGCAACGGGCCCGAAGCCCGGTTCCGGCTCGCTGCGCGGCAGCCGGGGACGCGTCGTGGCGCGGGCGAGCACGAACAGCAGCAGGCCGATGAGGACCGAGAGGAAGACGATGAAGGACCACAGCCCCGCCGGCCAGTTCCACGGCGTGACGCCGAAACGCTGACGGTAGCGCTGGGACGCCCGGTAGACCCAGAACGACGCGAACGCGGCGACGAGCAGGTCGACGACGACCAGTCGCGGGTCGATCGTCAGCGTGACCTGGGCAAGCACCGCGGCGATCGTACCCGGCGCGCACCGCCAGGCGCCCGCCGGCTCCGATCGGGCGGCACCGGTATCGTGCGTTCATGGACCTCGCCGCTCGCCACCGGGCGATCGCCGACCTCGCCGCACTGGCCCGCCCCGAACCCCCGGTCGCCCTCACCATCGCCGGCGTCGACTCCGGCGGCGCGGCCGGCGTGGCGGCGGACCTCGAGACGTTCTCGGCACACGGCGTCTACGGCACGCTCGTCGTCACCGCGCTCACCGCCCAGGACACGACCAAGGTGCACGGCGCGCTCGGCGTCGAGCCGGCGTTCCTCGCGCTGCAGCTCGACGCCGTCCTCGGCGACTTCCCCGTGCGCGCCGTGAAGACCGGCATGCTCGCGAGCTCCGCCCTCATCGACGAGGTGACCCGGCGCGCGTCGCAGGGCGCGCTCTCGCCGCTCGTCGTCGACCCGGTCATGATCGCGACCTCGGGCGCGACCCTCGTGGAGGGTGACGCCGCCGCGGCCTTCCGCCGGCTGCTCGCGCACGCGAGCGTCGCGACGCCCAACCTCGCGGAAGCCGAGGCGCTGCTCGAGCGTCCGGTGCGCACACGTGCGCAGATGGCCGATGCGGCCCGCGCCCTGCAGGACCTCGGCTGTGGACTCGTCGTGGTGAAGGGCGGCCACCTGGACCCCGCCGGATCGTGCGACGTCTGCTTCGACGGCACCGATCTCGTCGAGCTCGAGGGCGTGCACGTCCCGACCCGCAACGTGCACGGGACCGGCTGCACGCTCTCGGCCGCGATCGCGGCCAACCTCGCCCTCGGCCGCACGCCGCTCGAGTCGGTCGCCGCCGCCAAGGACTACGTCACCGCGGCGCTGGCGCGTGCGGCGTCGTGGAACCTCGGCGCGGGACCCGGTCCCCTCGACCGCCTCTGCCCGCCGCCCGACGCCACGGCCGGTCCGCCGACCTGAGGCGCCCGCGCCTGCGGCGCCGCGCTCAGCGACCCGCGACCCCGACGTGCTCGGGGGCCCCGAAGCGCCACAGCACCTCGGGGATCGCGACCCGGCCGTCTTGGTCCTGGAAGGTCTCGAGGAGCGCGATCAGCCAGCGTGCCGTCATCGCCGTGCCGTTCAAGGTGTGCGGGTGGCGCAGCTCGCCGTCGGCCCGGTAGCGGGTGCCGAGGCGGCGCGCCTGGTAGTCGGTCGTGTTCGAGCACGAGCTGATCTCGCGGAAGCGCTGCTGGCTCGGGATCCAGGCCTCGATGTCGTACTTCTTGGCCGCCGGCGCCCCGAGGTCCCCCGCCGCGATGTTGACGACCCGGTAGGTGAGGCCGAGCCCGGTCGCGAGGCGCTCCTCGAGCGCGAGCAGGCGCTCGTGCTCGCTCGCGGACTCCTCCGGGGTGGTCCAGACGAACATCTCCACCTTGTCGAACTGGTGGACCCGGAAGACCCCGCGCGTGTCCCGGCCTGCGGCGCCTGCCTCACGGCGGAAGCAGGTCGAGTAGCCGCAGTAGCGCAGCGGCAGGGCCCCCTCCTCGAGGATCTCGCCGAGGTGCATCCCCGCGAGCGCGACCTCCGAGGTGCCGGTGAGGTAGAGGCCGTCGGGCTCCACGCGGTACAGGTTCGACGCCTCGGTGGGCAGGAAGCCGGTGCCGAACATCGCCTCCTCGCGCACCAGCACGGGCGGGAGGACGGGGACGAATCCCTCCGCGACGACGGCCTCCAGGGCGTAGCGGTAGAGCGCGAGCTCGAGGAGGGCGACCGGGCCGACCCGGTAGGCAAAACGCGCGCCGGAAAGGCGCGCCCCGCGCTCGACGTCGAAGCCGCCGAGCTCGAGGTGATCGCGGGGCTTGAAGTCGAAGTCTGGCGGCTCCCCGACCACCCGGACGACGCTTCCCTCGTCCTCTCCCCCGTCGGGCACCGACGCGTCGGGGGGGTTCGGCACGGCTGCGAGCAGCGCGTCGCGACGCGTGGCCTGCTCCTCGAGGCTCTCCTCCGCCGCGCGCAGCGCCCGCTTGGCCACAGCGAGCGCCGCGCGCTCCTCGGGCGACGGGCGGCTGTTCACCTTGGTCGCGGCGCGCAGGCGCTCGACCTCCCCCGTCGCGGCCCGCCACGCCTCGTCGGCCGCGAGCAGCTCGTCGAAGGTCTCGGCCGCCCCCTTGCGGGCGAGCGCCGCGCGCACCGCCTCGGGCTCGCGCCGCGCCGCCCGGATGTCGATCAGCGCCGGCCCCCCTTGCGCCGCGCCCGCGCGGAGCTCCGAGCGGCGCCGCCGCGACCCGCCGGGCGCGTCGAGGCGACGCGCGCCGGCACCCGCAGCCCGTCCTCGTCAGCCTCGCCGATCCGACCAGCGAGCGCCGCGTTGCGGCGCTCGCCACGCGCGCGCAGGGCACCGGACTCGTCGAGGATCCCCGCCGCGATGTCCGCGGGGCTGAGCAGGAGCCGGTCGGCGCCGCGCTGGACGAGGCGCGCCCGCAAGTTGCGCCAGCGCTGCTCGCGCTCCTTCATCTGCGCGACGAGGGGCGACGCGATGAAGATCGAGGAGTAGGCGCCGCTCAAAAGGCCGATCAACAGAGCGAAGCCGAAGTACTCGAGCGTCGTCGCGCCGAGCACCTCGGCACCGAGCACGAGCACCGCGAGGATCGGCAGGATCGCGACGAGCGAGGTGTTTACCGAGCGTGCGAGAGTCTGGTTCATCGACAGGTTGACGAGGTCGGAGATCGTCAACTTGTTGCTCGGCCCGAGCGAGCGGATGTTGTCGCGGACCCGGTCGAAGACGACGATCGTGTCATAGAGCGAGTAGCCGAGGATCGTCAGCACCGCGACGACGGTGTCGGGGGTGACCTCGAGCGCGGACAGCGAGTAGATCCCGACGACGACCATCACGTCGTGCGCGACCGCGATGATCGCCGCGAGCGCCATCCGCCACTCGAAGAAGATCGAGATGTAGATCGCGATGAGGATGAAGAAGACGATGAGCGCCTCGATCGCCTTGGAGGTGATCTGGCTCCCCCACGACGGCCCGACCTGGGTGATGCTGACCGCCTCGGGCCCGCTGCCGACGAGCTTGCCGAGCGCGCTCGCAACCTCGCTGCGCAGCGACTGCGAGTTCACCGACGTGTTGCCGCCGGTGACCTTGGCGGCGACCTCGATCGTCGCATTCTGTCCCACGCCGAGCTCGGTGATCGTCGCGCCGCCGAGGCCGAGCGGGGTCACCGCGTTGCGCGCCTCGGTGACCGCCTGGGTCGAGGAGACGTGCAGGTTCTTCGCCGGGACGGTCCAGGAGGTGCCGCCGACGAAGTCGATGCTCAGGTTGAGGCCGCGCACGCCGAGGGAGATCGCGCCGGCGAGCACGATGATCGCCGAGACGGAGAACCAGATCCGGCGGTGGCGGACGAAGTCGATGTGGGTGCGGCCGAAGTAGAGCTTCTTGAACCACGACAGCTTCCCGGCACCGGTCGCGGCGGGCACCTGTTGCGCCTCGTCCTCCCCCGCGCCCGCTGCGGCGGCCCGCGCCGCGGCCACTGCAGCCGGGCGGTTGCGCCGGCGCGGCGCGAGCGCGGCCGGCTCGGGGACGCCGGGCGCCTCGGGCCCGGGGGCCCAGTCCGGTACCGCGTCCTCGCCGCCGGCCGTCGTCTCCTCGGCGGGCGCCAGGGCGTCGGTGACGGGCGCCTCGGCGCGGGTCTCGGGCGCCGTGGGTTCCGCACTGGCGAGCTCGCCGGCGTCAGCGGCGGCACCCCGAGGTGCCACCTCGTCCGCCCCCGGGGCCGGCTCGACGGGCGTCGCCGGCGCGCCCGTCCGGGTGCGCGCGGAGCCGGGACGGATCCGTTCCGGGCTCACGCCGCCGCCTTCGGGCTCGCCGCCTCACGGGCGAGGCCGCGCGCGACCCCGAGGAAGCGGGCGTCGGTGAAGACCCGGTTCCGTCCGAGCAGGATCACGAAGGGCCGCGTGAAGAAGTAGGCCGTGACGACGTCGACGAGCGTCGAGAGGCCGAGCATGAACGCGAAGCCCCGCACGTTGCCGACCGACAGCAGCCACAGGACCATCGCGCCGATGAAGGAGACGGCGTCCGCGGACAGGATCGTGCGGTAGGCGCTGTGGAAGCCCTTGTCCACCGAGGCACGGATCGAGCGTCCCGCGCGGACCTCGTCCTTCAGACGCTCGAAGTACACGACATAGGAGTCGACGGTGATGCCGACCGAGACGATGAGACCCGTCACCCCCGACAGGTCGAGGGTCAATCCGAGCGACGAGCGGCCGAGCAGCGCGATCAGTCCGTAGAGGAACGCCGCCGTCGTCACCAGCCCGAGCACGACGACGACGCCGAGGGCTCGGTAGTAGAAGATCGTGTACGCCATCACGAGCAGCAGCCCGACGAGGCCGGCGAGGATCCCGGCGCGCAGCGAGGACTTGCCGAGCGACGGCGAGACCGTCTGGACGTTCAGCTCGCGCAGGGGCACCGGGAGCGAGCCGTAGTTGAGTTCGAGCGCGAGGTTGCTCGCCGACTGCTGGTTGAAGTTCCCCGACACCTGAACCCCGGTCGGGAAGGAGCTCGCGTTGATCGAGGGCGCCGAGATGATCCGCCCGTCGAGCACGTCGGCGAGAAGCTTCTGGTAGTTCTTCGCCGCCATCTGGTTGAAGACCGCCGCGCCCTTGGAGGTGAGGCTGAAGTTGACGACCCACTGGCCGGCGGAGTCGAGCCCGGCCTGGGCGGACTTCACGATCGTGCCCGTCGCCTCCACCGGCCCGAGCACGTAGCGCGGCGCGAAACCCTGGCCGTTGGTCGGCAGGATGACGTTCTGGTTCCGGTACTGCTCGCTCCTGTTCGCCGGCGTCGAGGGGTAGCTCGCGTACTGCGGGTCCGCGCTGTACTGCACCGGCGGTGCGTACTGCCCGCCGTTGGCCCCGGCCGGGTTGAAGTACGCGGTCGTGTACAGGTACGGGCCGGTCGGGCTCGGGGGGACCTTGTAGGAAGCGGTCTTCTTGCCCGTGTAGGCGGGCGCGCCGCCGAGCACGGGCCGGAAGTACAGCTGCGCGGTGTTTCCGAGGATGTTGAGGACGCGCTGGGGGTTCTTCTCGCCGGGCATCTGGACGACGACGTCGCCGCCCTGGGTCTGGACGGTCGAGCCCGAGACGCCGAGCCCGCTCGCCCGGTTGCTCATGATCGTCGCGACCTCCTGGAGCGTCGCGGTCGACACCTTCCGGGTCGGCTGGAAGACGACCGACAGCCCGCCCTGCAGATCGAGGCCGAGCTTGGGCGACCAGCCGGTCCCGAGCGCGGCCGCGAAGATCCCGAAGCAGGCGAGGCTGACCAGAAGGACGCTCGCCAGGAGGCGTCGGTTCACCTAGGCCGGACCTCCCGCCGCGGAGTCCTCGCTCGTGTGGCCACGCGCGGCGTCGGCGCTCGTCCCCTCGGCGGCTGGGACGTTCCAGCCCTCGTGGACCGGCTCGGTCCAGTGCTCGCTCTCGGACCTGTCCTCATCGAGGACGTCGGCACCCTCCTCGTCCGAGGCGTGCTCCTCCTCGGGCAGCACGGGGTCGACCCGACGGGCGATCGAGGCCGCGAGCACGTCCATGGTGAACCCGGGCGAGACCTCGAGGCGGACGCGGTCGCCGTCCTTGGACAGGACGCGCCCGAAGATGCCGCCCTTGGTCACGACGTCGTCGCCGACGTCGTGGGTCGCCTGCTGGTTCGCCTGCGCGCGCATCTTGCGCCGCTGGGGGGCGATGAAGAGGAAGTACACGCCCACGATGATGATGAGGAAGATGAAGAAAACCGGCGAGCCGGAGCTCGTCTTGGCCTTGGTCGCCGCGAGCATCGCGCCGAGCGCGGCCGGGTGCGTCAGAGTGGCAGGCAGGAAGGGCATCGCAAACCAGTCGTGTGTGGAATAGTGCGACCGGCAATGGTACTCGCGTCGCCGCTCGCAGCGGGGACGCCCCGGCCTCAGCCCTCGAACAGGCGCGGCGGGGGCGCCGCTGTGTCCTCGGGCGCCGCCGCGTCGCTCGGGGGCTCGAGGCCGAGGTGCAGGTACGCACCCGGCGTCGCGACCCGCCCCCGGGGCGTGCGCTGCAGGAGACCCGCCTGGAGCAGGTAGGGCTCGTAGGCGTCCTCCAGGGTCTCGGGCTCCTCGCCGAGGCTCACCGCGAGCGTCGTGATCCCGACCGGCCGACCCGAGAACTGCACGCAGAGCAGCTCCAAAAGGCGCCGGTCGATCCGGTCGAGGCCCAGCTCGTCGATGCCGAAGGTCTCGCAGCCCGCACGAGCGGCCTCGGCGGAGATCACGCCCTCCCCGCGAACCTCGACGAAGTCGCGGACGCGTCGCAGCAGGCGGAGCGCGAGGCGCGGCGTCCCCCGCGAGCGGCGCGCGATCTCGCGCGCTCCGTCGTCGCTGCAGGTGACCTTGAGCAGGTGCGCGCCGCGCCGGACGATCTGCTCCAGCTCGTCGGTGTCGTAATGCTCGAGGCGCGCGACGAAGCCGAACCGGTCGCGCAACGGCCCGGTGACAAGACCGGTGCGCGTCGTCGCTCCGACGAGGGTGAAGCGCGCGAGGTCGAGGCGGACCGAGCGCGCGGTCGGTCCCTTGCCGATGACGATGTCGAGCGCGAAGTCCTCCATCGCCGGGTACAAGATCTCCTCGACGGCGCGGTTGAGACGGTGGATCTCGTCGATGAAGAGGACATCGCCCTCCTCGAGGCCGGTCAGGATCGAGGCGAGGTCTCCGCCGCGCCCGAGCGCGGGTCCCGAGGTGATTCGGAGCCCGGCGCCCATCTCCGCGGCGACGATGCCGGCGAGGGTCGTCTTGCCGAGGCCGGGGGGCCCGGCGAACAGCAGGTGATCAACGCTCTGACCCCGCCGACGCGCCGCCTCGAGCACGATGCCGAGGTGGTCGCGAAGCCGGCGCTGCCCCACGAACTCCGCGAGGGCGCGCGGACGCAGCCCGACCTCGGCCGCGACCTCCGGGGGTGCCGCCTCAAGGGAGACCGGCCGCCTCTCCCCGTCGGCGAGCACCGGCGCGGCCGGTGCCGGCACGCCGGTGAGCACCTCCCGGCGCGGGCTCATCGCCGCGGGGCGAGCGCGCGCAGCGCCTCGCGGACGAGCTCCTCGACGCCCGCGTCGGCCTCGGCCTCGAGCTGGGCGAGCACCTCACGCACCTCGTCGCGCCCGTAACCGAGGGCCGCGAGCACCTCGGCGACCTCCCCCCGGGTCCCGCTCAGCGCAGCCGCCAGCCGCCCCGCCGGCGCGGCCGGCGCGCCGCCGAGCTGGTCGAGGCGGGCCGACAGCTCGACCAGCAGGCGCTGGGCGGTCTTGCGGCCGACTCCCGGGACGCGGCAGAGCGCGTCCAGGTCCTCCGCGGCGACCACGGCGGCGAGCTGCGCGGGCCGGTGCACCGACAAGATCGCGACCGCGAGCGCCGGGCCGACGCCGTGCGCAGCGATCAGGGTCTCGAACGCCCGTCGCTCCGCCGGGTGGGAGAAGCCGTACAGGGTGATCGCACCCTCGCGGACATGGGTGTGCACCGCCAGATGGACCTCGCTGCCGACGGGGCCGAGCTCCCCGGCGAGCTGGCTCCCGATCGTCACCCGGTAGCCGACGCCTTGGACGTCGACGACGCACTCGGCGGTCTGCTCGCCGGCCTCGAGCTCGACAAGGCGCCCCCGCAGGGACCCGATCACCTTTTCGGCCCCGCGGCAGCCAGTCGGGCTTGGAGACGCGACGTCGCCACGTGGCAGATCGCGAGCGCGAGCGCATCGGCGGTGTCGGGCGGACGCGGCGGCGCGCTGAGGCCGAGAAGCTCGGCGACCATGCGCTGAACCTGGTGCTTGGTCGCCGCCCCGTAACCGGCCACGGCAAGCTTCACCTCGTTCGCGCTGTACTGCGCGACCGGGACGCCCGCCTCGGCCGCCGTGCACAGCGCGAGCCCGCTCGCCTGGCCGACGGCCATCGCAGTGCGTGCATTGGTCTGGAACAGCACCCGCTCGACGACCACCGCGTCCGGGCGCAGTTCGGCAACGAGCGCGACGAGCTCTTGGCGCAGCTCCGCCAGGCGCAGCGGCAGGCGCGCAGCCGGATCGGTCGTAACGACGCCCGCGGCCACCGCTCGCTCGGCGCCTCGTGCCGCCTCGACGCAGCCGTACCCACAGCGCGTCAGCCCCGGGTCGATGCCCAACACAAACACGTGTTCGATGCTAGGCGTTGGCGGCGACGCGCGGGGGGATCTCAGACCTCGGCGGCCTCGAGCACGTTGTCGGGGATGTCGAAGTTCGCCCACACGTTCTGGACGTCGTCGTGGTCCTCGAGGAGCTCGATGAGCCGGAGCACCTTGCGCGCCCCGGCCTCGTCGCCGACCACGATCGTCGTCGACGGCACGTACTGCAGTTCGGCGCTGTCGATGGGGATCCCGGCACCCTCGACCGCCTGGCGCAGCGCGTGGAGGTCGCCGGGCGCGGCGAGCAGCATCCAGAAGTCGTCGATGTCGCGGACGTCCTCGACGCCGCCTTCAAGGCCCGCGGTCATGACGACGTCCTCGGCGACGCTGCGGGGCACGAGCACCACGCCCTTGCGTTCGAACTGCCAGGAGACCGCACCGGGCTCGGCCATGGACCCGCCGTTGCGGGAGAAGATCGCCCGCACCTCGGCCCCCGTGCGGTTCCGGTTGTCCGTGAGGCACTCGACGAGCACGGCGACCCCCTCGGGCGCGTAGCCCTCGTAGCTCACCGCCTCGTAGCGCACACCCTCGAGCTCGCCCGTCCCCCTCTTGACCGCGCGCTCCAAGGTGTCGAGGGGCACCGAGGCGTCGCGCGCCTTTTGGAACATCGTCCGCAGCGTCGCGTTCGCGCTCAGGTCACTGCCGCCCTCGCGCGCGGCGACCTCGACCTGGCGGATGAGCTTCGCGAACAGCTTGCCGCGCGCCTTGTCCTTGGCCGCCTTCTGGTGCTTGGTCGTCGCCCACTTCGAATGGCCCGACACGTCGATCCCCTCTCTTTGGCCTAGAGCTCCGCGAGCGCCGTCGCCCGCAGCCCGAGGTCCAGCCGACCTGCGATTGTCCGCGCCGGCTCCGCCTCGGCGAGCGGGGCGAACCACCACCCGGCCGTCGCGCGCAGGACGACGGTGTCCAGCCCCGTGGGCCGGACCACCGTCGAGCCGAGGGTCTCGATCGCCGCGGCGAGCGCCGGGGGGTAGCGGGTGAGCCGCACACCCGCCAGGTCCGCGAGCGCCTCGCGCTGGTCACCGGAGAGGTAGGCGACGAGCCGGGCCGACGCCGGCAGCCAGGCTAGCAACGCCCCGCACGCGAGCGACGCGAGACCGGCCGAGGCCGCCTCGCCCCGCTTCAGGTGGCTGAGCTCGTGGGCAAGCACGGCTTCGAGACCCATGCGGTCGAGCGCCGTGAGCAGGCCGCTCGTGCAGTAGAGGAGTGCTTCACGCCGCGTCGCGACCACGAGCGCGTTGGCGGCCGGGTCCTCGAGGATCCGCAGCTCGGGAACGGCGACGCCCGCGGCCGCGCACAGTCCCTCGACGACGTTCACAAGACGTGCCTCGCGGACCGGATCGGCGGGGCGGCCACCCAGCCGACGGGCGATGCGACTAGGCGCGCCGAGCGCCACGTCACCCGCGAGAACCACCACGCCCAAGGCCGCCGCGGCCGCGCCGGCGACGATGCCGAACGCGAGGAGCACGATGCCCGCGACCAGGAGCGCGACGGGCAGCGCGATCAGAGCGGCGAGCGCGCCGGGCCGGGGCGCGGGGGGAACCTCGGGCGGCGCGGGGAGCGCGACCAGGGCGCTCGGTGCCGGGTGCAGCGGACGCCGGGGGGTGCGTCGCCGGGACGCGGGCGCGCGCGCCGGGGACCGGGCGGGCACGCGGGACGAGCTCGTCATGGCCCCAGTCTACGAGCGCGGCGCGCGCCGGCCCGAGGCGATCGCCGACGCGTAGAGCCCGCGGTAGGTCTCGGCGAGTGCCGTGATCGAGTAGCGCTGCGCGCGACGCCGCCCGGCGTGCTCGAGCGCCCGCCGGGCGCCTCGGTCCTCGAGGAGATCGGCGAGCGCCGTGCGCAACGCCGCGACGTCGCCGGGCGGCACGTAGCGCGCGGCGTCACCTGCCGCTTCCCGGTAGCCGGGAAGATCGGTCGCGAGCACGGCGGCGCCGGCCGCCATCGCCTCGAGCAGGACGACCCCGAAGGACTCGCCGCCGCGCGCCGGCGCGATGAGGAGCGTCGCGCCGGCGAGCGCGTCGGCTTTGGCCGCGTCGTCGACGGCGCCGGCGAACACGACGCGCTCGTCGCGGGCGAAGCGCGCCTCGAGGCCCGCGCGCGCCGGGCCGTCGCCGATGACGACGAGACGCGCCGCCACCGCGCTCGAGGTGAAGGCCTCGAGCAGATCGCGGAGCCCCTTTCGTTCCTCGTGCCGCCCGACAAAGACGACGTCGGGCACCCCTGCGGCCTCCCGGCGCCCGCACGCGTCGCCTGCAGGCAAGTCGACTCCGTTCGGCACGATCACCGCCGCTGCGCCGCGTGCACCGATCACCCCGGCAAGGGTGGCGCGCGCCGCCTCGGAGACGGCGACGAGCACGTCGAGTCGGCGCGCCGTGCGCCCGAGCAGCGGCGCGGCCGCCCGATAGAGGCGGTCGGTCCCGCAGCGGTGGAACGTACCCACCGCCGGCGCGACCCGCGCGAGCGTCGTCCCGAGCGCCAGCAAGGGGGCGAAGGGCTCCTGCACGTGCACGACGTCGGGCCCGAAGGCCCGCAGGGCGCGCAGCGCGCGACCGAGGGCCACCGGCGAGAGCGTCAGCGGTGCGACCGAGCCGTTCACGGCCACCTTGTGGCCCTGGCCGACGCCGAGTGAGAGCCCCGACGCGCCCGCGAGCGGGGCGCCGGGTGTTCCCGGCGCGAGGAGGAGCACCTCGTCGCCCCCCGCGCGCAGCGCCCGGGAAAGCGCCAGGCTCTGGTGCTGGACCCCCCCGGGGACGGCGACGTCGTAGGGGCAGATCAGCGCGATGCGCACCCTCAGCGCCCGCCCGCCCCGGTCGCCGCGGCGACCGAGGGCCAGTTGGGCTGGAAGACGTGCCACTGCTCGGGGTGCGCGCTGATCAGCTTCTCGAGCTCGTGGGCGAGCGCCTGGGTGATCCGCTCGGCATCCTCGCGCAGGCGCCCGTGGCGCTCGGCGGCGAGCGCCGGGCGGATGACGGCGTGGTGCCGACCGCCGGGCAGGTCGTAGACCGCGCAGGGCAAGAGCGCCGCGCCCGCGCGCAGGGCGAAGATCGCGGGGCCGGCCGGGAGCCGCGTCTGCTCGCCGAAGAACTCGACGGAGATCCCGTCCCCACCGAGGTCCCGGTCGGCCAAGAGCGCGATCGCGCCACCGGACTTCAGCACCGCGGCGAGATCGGCCGCGACGCGCCCGCCGAGCGCGACGATGCGGATCCCGAGGGCCTCACGCCCCTCGACGAACCACGAGAACAGCTCCGGGGGTTCGAGCGGCTCGGCAACCGCGGTGAGGGGCAGACCGACGCTCGCCGCCCAGACCCCCCCGGCCTCCCACGTGCCGAGGTGCGGAAGCGCGAGGACGACCCCACGCCCCGCCCGGGCGGCCGCGAAGAGGTTCTCGGCACCCTCGATCGAGAAGCGACCAGAGAGCAGCGACCGGTCGCCGGGTCGAAGGCGCGCCGCCTCGGACCAGTAGCGGCCGTACGCGCCGTACGCGCGGCGCACCAGGCCTCGCAGTGCCCGCTCGTCGGTGGCCGCGCCGACCACGTGGCCGAGGTTGCCCGCCACAACCCGGCACTGCGCAGGGTTGAGAACACCCGCCAGGCGTCCGGCGAGCGCGCCGACCATCCCCGCCAGCGGGCGTGGCAGCAGGCGGAAGGTCGCCGCGCTCAGGCGGTAGTAGAGGTAGACGATCCGGCCGGCGGGGCGCGCGCCGCTCATCGCTCTCTTTGTTCGCCCTGCTGCGCCGTCAGATCGGGTCAGCGCTCGCCGTCGAGGCGCCGGCGGAAGGCTGCTGCGGTGCGCTCACGCGAGGACCGTGGCCCGGCCGGGCGCGCGGCCGCCGGAACCCCGAAGGCCTGGCGCAGCCGCGTCGAGAGCGCGACCTCCTCGCGCCGGCGCGCCCGACGTGCGCTGCGGTGCGCGCGCGCCGCCCGGCGCTCCCGCCAGCGCGCCTCGACCTCCCCGACGCTCGAAAAGCGCGAGACGGTCTCGGGGATGCCGCTGGCCTGGCGCCAGACGCGCACGAAGCGCCCGGTCGCCGTCGCGACGCACAGCGCGAGCAGCACGATCAGGATCGGCACCATCACGACGTGGAACGCGAGCGCGGCGCCGAGCAGGATCAGTCGCTCCGCGCGCTCCATGAGCCCCCCGCGGGCCTGGAAGCCGAGCGACTCGGCCTTCGCGCGCTCATAGGAGATGAGGGCGCTCACGCCGAGGATCGCGATCGGCAAGAGCGCGAGCCCGGGGCGGTCGCCCTCGAGCAGGTACCACGCGACGCCGCCGAAGACGAGGAAGTCCGAGACCCGATCCGCCACCGAGTCGAGGAACGCGCCCCGCGCCGACGTGCTCCCCGAGGCCTTGGCGACCGCGCCGTCGAGCGCGTCCATGAGACCACCGACGATGAGCAGAGCGACGCCGAGCAGGAGGTGCCGGGCCCCGACGCTGAGGGCCGTCGCGGCAGCGACGAGCACACCCACGACGGTCACGGCGTCCGCGGGCACACCCAGCTCGTGCAGCCGCCGCCCGAGCTGGAGACGACGCCACGGCCTCACCGGGGCGTCGAGCGCTCCCGGCGTCGGCCCTGCGCTGCGCCTGTTGCGCCGGCCGTCGATCATCGAACCTCCTCGGTTCCCGCAGCTCCCAGGCTACCGGAAAGCCTGGACCGGATGCGATGACCGGGGTCGGTCACGGCCGCGACCAGGCGGCACGCAGCTTCTCACCGGTGGTCTCGAGAGCTTCGGGAAGCACGCGGGCGCCGGCGACGGTCGTCATGAAGTTCGTGTCCCCCCGCCAGCGCGGGAGGACGTGCAGGTGCAGGTGGTCGGGCAGCCCGGCGCCCGCGGCCTTGCCGAGGTTCGCACCGAGGTTGATCCCGTCGGGCCGATACGCCGAGGTGATCGCCCCGACCGCGGCGCGCGCCGCGGCCCACAGCGCCACGGCCTCGCCCTCGTCGAGGTCGGCGAGGTCGCCGACGTGCCGGCGTGGCAGGACGAGCACGTGGCCGGAGGTGTAGGGGTAGGCGTTGAGCACGACCACGCTATTGGCGTCCTGATGGACGACCTGGCTCGCCGCACCGGGGGCGCTCCCCTCGATCAGCGCGCAGAAGACACAGCCGCCGACCGCGTCGAGGTCCGTCCCGCTGTCCACGGCGGCCACGTAGTCCGAGCGCCAGGCCGCCCACAGCTGCTCGAGGCTCACGCCACGGGCTCCGGGGCCGAGCGGCGCGCCACCTCGTCCGCGAGCCGCTCGACGAAGACCCCGAGCGCCACGTCGCGCTCGGGCCGCTCGCCTCCCCGCGCGTTCACACCGACCGTGCCCGCAGCGACGTCGGCGTCGCCGACGACGAGGAGGTACGGCACCTTCTCCACGCGCCCCCGCCGCACGCGGGCCCCGAGGGGCTCGTTGGCGTGGTCGACCTCGACGCGGCGGCCCGCGGCGGCGAGGGCGGCGGCGACCTCGGCCGCGTAGGCCTCGTGGTCGTCGCGCACCGGCAGGACGCGCACCTGCACGGGGGCGAGCCAGGTCGGGAAGTTCCCGGCATAGTGCTCGACGAGCACCGCAAGGAAGCGCTCGACCGAGCCGAAGAGCGCCCGGTGGATCATGACCGGACGGTGGCGGCCGTTGTCCGCCCCGACGTAGGAGAGCCCGAAGCGCCGCGGGAGCTGGAAGTCGAGCTGCACCGTCGACATCTGCCAGGTCCGGCCGATCGCGTCGCGCGCCTGGACCGAGATCTTGGGGCCGTAGAAGGCACCGCCCCCCGGGTCGAGCACGAGGTCGAGGCCCATCGCTTTCGCGGCCGCCTCGAGCGCGGCCGTCGCCTCGTCCCACTCGTCGTCCTCGCCGACCGACTTCTCCGGCGGCCGGGTGGAGAGCTCGAGATAGAAGTCGCTGAGACCGAAGTCGCGCAGCAGCCCGAGCTCGAACTCGAGCACGCGCTCGATCTCGACGCCCATCTGCTCGCGGGTGCAGAAGATGTGGGCGTCGTCCTGGGTCATCCCCCGCACACGCGTGAGGCCGTGGACGACCCCGGAGAGCTCGTAGCGGTAGACGCTGCCGAACTCGAACAGGCGCATCGGAAGCTCGCGGTAGGAGCGCTGACGGCTGCGGTAGATGAGGATGTGGAAGGGGCAGTTCATGGGCTTGACGTAGTAGCGCTGGTCCCCGTCCAGCTCCATCGGGGGGAACATCCCCTCGGCGTACCAGTCGAGGTGCCCGGACTCCTCGAAGAGCGCGCTCTTGGTGACATGGGGCGTGTAGACGAACTCGTAACCCGACGCGGCGTGGCGCTCGCGGGAGTAGTCCTCCATGAGGCGTCGGACAAGGCCGCCCTTGGGGTGGAAGACCGCCAGTCCCGAGCCGATCTCGTCGGGGAAGGAGAACAGGTCGAGCTCGATCCCGAGGCGCCGGTGGTCGCGCCGCTCCGCCTCCTCGAGGCGGTGCAGGTGCTCCGCGAGCGCGGCCGCAGACTCCCACGCCGTGCCGTAGACGCGCTGGAGCTGGGGGCGGTGCTCGTCGCCCCGCCAGTACGCGCCCGCGACGCGCTGCAGGCGGAAGTGGCCGAGCCGGTCGGTCGAGGGGACGTGCGGCCCGCGGCACAGGTCGACGAACGCGTCCGCGTTGCGGTAGAGGCTCACGGTCGCCCGGTCGCCGCCGGCCTCACCAGCGAGCTCTGCGTCTCCGGCGCCCGCCGCGACTCCCTCGATGATCTCGCGCTTGAAGGGCTGATCAGCGAAGAGCGCGAGCCCCTGCTCGATCGAGCACTCCTCGCGGGTGAAGGGCTGGCGGGCCGCGATGATCCGCCGCATCTCCGCGTCGATGCGCGCGAGGTCCTCGTCGCGGAAGTGCTCGCCGCCGGGGAGCTCGAAGTCGTAGTAAAAGCCGTCGGCGATCGGCGGGCCGATCGCGTAGCGCGCGCCCGGCCACAACGCGCACACCGCCTGCGCCATGACGTGCGCCGTCGAGTGGCGAAGCACGTGGCGGCCGTCCTCGCTATCGGCGGTGACGATGCGCACGCGGGCACCGTCGCTGAGCTCGGTCGAAAGGTCGACGAGGACACCGTCCACCTCGGCGGCGACAGCCGCCTTGGCAAGACGCGCGCCCAGCGCGGCGGCAAGGTCGGCGGCGCGCGCCCCGGCCGGCAGCGCGCGGTGCGCGCCGTCGGGGAGGACCACGGTGATCTGCTCGGCAACGGTGTCGGGCATGCGACGAGCCTAGCCAGTGGCCCCGCCTGCCCCGGAAGGCCGGCTCAGTCGAGCGCGACCCCGAGGAGCGCAGCAGCGTCGCTCACGCCTTCGCCGGAGCCGGCCGCGTCATCGATGGCCGCCAGCGCGCCCGGGGTGTCGAGGTCGTCGTCGAGGCGGGCGCGCACCTCGGCCACAGCCCCCTCGCCGTCTCCGGCCGCGCGCCACGCCCTGAGGCGCTCCTCGGCGCGCGCGAGCAGCTCAGGGGTGTAGCTCCAGTCCGAGCGGTAGTGCTGGCCGTAGACCGCGAGGCGGACCGCCGCCGGCTCGTGCTCTTTGAGCAGGTCGCCCACGAACACCAGGTTGCCGAGGGACTTCGACATCTTCTCGCCGTCCAGGCGCACCATTCCTGCATGCATCCAGTGCCGGACGAAGGGCTGGCCAGTCGCCGCCTCGGATTGGGCAGCCTCGCACTCGTGGTGGGGGAAGATCAGATCGGCCCCGCCACCGTGCAGGTCGATCGTCGTGCCGAGCTCACGCAGCGCGAGGGCGGAGCACTCGATGTGCCAGCCGGGCCTCCCCGCGCCCCAGCGCGACGGCCACGACGGCTCGTCGGGGAGGGAGGGTTGCCACAGCACGAAGTCCAGCGGGTGGCGCTTGTTCGGGTCCTCGGGGTTGCCGCCGCGCTCGGCCGCGAGCACGAGCATCTCCGCCTCGCTCAGATGGCTGAGCGCGCCGAAGCGAGGAGAGGTCGTGACGTCGAAGTAGACCCCGCCGCCGGCCCGGTAGGCGTTGCCCCGCTCGAGCAGGGTCCCGATGTAGCCGAGGATGTCGGGGATCGCGGATGTCGCCCGGGGCTCGGAGGCGGCGTGCAGGAGACCGAGCGCGGCCATCTGCTCCTGGAAGTTCGCGATCTCCTCCGCGGCGAGGTCCAGGTAGTGGACGCCGACCGTGCGGGCCTTGCGCAGGATGTCGTCGTCGACATCGGTGATGTTGCGCACGCACTGGGTCCGATAGCCGCGGTCGCGCAGGTGGCGCTGGAGGAGGTCGTAGGCGAGGTAGGTCGCCGCGTGACCGAGGTGGGCCGAGTCATAGGGCGTGATGCCGCAGGTGTACATCGTCACGACCGGTCCCGGTGAGAACGGCACGACGGCCTGGCGCTCGGTGTCATAGAGCAGCATCGCTCAGGCCCGCTCCCCAAGACCGGTGAGGCGGATCGCGCTGTGTGCCTTGTAGCGCCGGTTCACGTTCAACAGCACGGCGGTGAGCGCCTCCACGGCGTTCGCGGACGCGAGGGACCCGCAAAGCACGCCCCGCAGCCCCGCGATGGCCTCGACGAGCGCGACCGTCTCCTCCCCCGCCGCGGGATCGTCCGCACAGACCAGGACGTCGGCGTCGAGGGGCCGGGCGAGATCGGTGAGATCGCCGGCGGGCAGGTGGTGGAAGGCCGCGGTCACCCGCGAGCGCGCCAGCACCGCCTGGAGCGTCGCGGCCATGGAGCCGCGGACGGGGACGACGGCCTGGAACTCCCGGCCGACGCGCACGAGCGCGTTGACCATGGAGATGACGAGCTTGCCCGCCAGCACGTCGGCAAGCTCGCCGGCGGTCTGCGCCGCGGCCTCCCACGGCGTCGCCACCACCACGGCATCGGCGCTGGCGGCGACGCGGTTCGCGGCGCCGCTCAGCGGACCGGGCCCGGCGAGCTGCGCGGCGACCTCCTGTGCGCGCCCCTCATCACGCGAGCCGATCACGACGGCGATCCCCGCCGCCGCGAGGCGCAGCGCGAGCCCGCGCCCCGCGGGCCCGGTGCCGCCGAGAATCCCGACCGAACCTGGTAGCGCCATGTCCTCACCCTCCCACAGAGTCGTCGGCTCCCGACAGTGGCGCGGCGAGCCGACCCGCGGACAGCTCCGGCGCGAGCAACGCCCCGGCCGGCGCGTCGCGCCCGCGACCCTCCCCGGTGTCGTAGCGCCACAGACCCGGAATCGCCCGCAGCAAGAGCGCGACCCCAGCCAGGCACGCGATCCCGCCCGAGACGATCGAGGTCTCCACCCCGAAGCCACCGGC
>JAKABX010000100.1 GCA_021796545.1 Actinomycetes bacterium | reverse complement strand
CGCCCGCACCCGTCGCGGCCGGGCCGGGCGACGCGCGCCGGCGGACCCGGCGGGTCAGCGCGTGTCGCGGCCGATGGCGGACGGCCCGGTCAGCGCCCGGAGGAACGCCTCGGCCTCCTCGCGCCGGCGGGTCCGGCGCATTGGTGGCAGTGCCCGCACGAGGTCCCAGCGGTACGCGGCCGTGGCGAGGCGCGGGTCGAGGACGGCGACGACGCCCCGGTCGGTCGCGCTGCGGATGAGGCGCCCCGCGCCCTGTGCGAGAAGGCTGGCCGCCCGGGGCAGATCGATCGTGCGGAACGCGTCGCGCCCGGCGCGCTCGCGCCGGGCCACGAGCAGCGGGTCGTCCGGGCGGCCGAAGGGGATCCGGTCGATGACGACGAGCGAGAGCGTCGGGCCCGCGACGTCGACCCCCTGCCAGAAGCCCATCGTCGCGAACAGGCAGGTGCCCTCGTCGCGGGCGAAGGCGTCGAGCAGTGCCGCCTTTCCACCCTCGCCCTGGCGCAGGACCGGGTACGCGACCCGTGCGCGCGCCGCCTCCGCGGCGCGCTGCATGGCCGAGTGGCTCGTGAACAGCGCCAGCGTCCGCCCTCCGGCCGCGTCGATCAACGCGCAGAGCTCCTCGAGCGCGCCCGGCTCGGAGTCAGGTCGACGGCGGTCGCCAAGGTGCGCCGCGCAGTACAAGAGCGCGTGGTGCTCGTAGTCGAAGGGGCTCCCGACGTCCATCTCGTCGGTCTGTGCCGGGTCGGCGCCGAGGCGTGCCGCGAGCCGGGGCGGCACCGTCGCGCTCGTGAGGACGACCGGGTGGCGCTGGAAGAGTGCCGCAGCGAGGTGGGGGGCCACATCGATCGGCGCGAGCGTGAGCGCGGGGCGCGCCCCACCGGTCACGTAGACGACCTCGTCCGGCCCGGGATCGACGAGGCGCGCGCAGTCCCCGCGCAGCGCGCCTGTCGACGCGAGCGCCCGCGCCAGGCGCGCCGCGAGAGCCGTTGCTCCCGGAGCCGTTCCTGAGGCCTGCGACAGGCTGCGCAGGCGTTGCTCGACCTCACCGAGTCGATGAGCGACGAGACCGAGCTGCTCGTCGAGCTCCGCGGAGGACCCCGGAACGACGCGGGTGTCGCGGCGCGCCGCGAGCAGGACCTCGAGGCGGTCGGCGGACGTGAACAGGGCGTCGAGCTGAGCGCCGTCGCGCCGACGCGCGCCGCCGTCGCCGAGCGCGGCGCGCGCCCCGGCCGCCGCGGCGCGCAGCCGCCCCGGTGAGAGCGCTCGCCCGAGGCTCTCGCTCATCACGTCCTCGAGCTCGTGGGCCTCGTCGACGATCAGCGCATCGTGCTCAGGCAGGACCACCCCGCCGGACGCGACGTCGGCGCCGAGCAGGTGGAGGTTGACGACGACGATGTCGGCGGCCGCGGCGCGCGCCCGCGCCGCCTCGGCAAAGCAGCTCTCCCCCGAAGGGCAGCGTGTCGCACCGGGGCACTCCTCGGCGGAGACCGACAGGCTCGCCCACAGCTGGGCGTCCGGCTCGTCCGCGAGCTCGGCCCGATCACCGATCTCGGTCTGCTCGGCCCACCCGAGAAGTGCCCGCATGCCGGCGCCGCGCGCCCCGGGCTCAACACCCTCACCGCCGAGGCTCGCCACCGCGACCGTCTCGGCGAGGCGCTGACGGCAGAGGTAGTTCGCGCGCCCCTTCAGGACCGCGAAGCGCACCTGGCGAGAGAGTGCCCGCTGCACCAGGGGCAGGTCCTTTGTGGCGAGCTGGTCCTGCAGCGCCTTGGTCGCCGTCGCGACCACGATCCTCTTCCCCGAGCAGAGCGCCGGGACGAGGTAGCCGAGGGACTTGCCCGTCCCGGTTCCCGCCTGGACGATGAGATGGCGCCCGGCGTCGAGGGCCGTCCAGACCGCCTCGGCCATCTCCTGCTGGCCGGGGCGCGACTCGCCGCCGGGGAGCGCGCCGAGGACGCGCCCGAGGGTGCGCGCGACCCCCGAACTCACGTGCGGTCCGCCGCGGCGATCGCGCGGGCCGCCTCCGCGGCGAGGGGGGCAAGGGGCGCAAACACGTGCTCCACGGCGCGACCGGGCGCCGCGAGGAAGACGAGCACCACACGCGTCGCCGGGCGCCCGAGCACCGTCTCGAACGCGAGCGCATAGGCGCCGACCTGGAGCCGGTAGCGCGCGGCGGCCGCCGCCACATCCTTCTCACTTTCGAGGGTGTCGGTCTTGTAGTCGACGAGCACAACCTCGCCGCCCACCTCGAAGCAGAGGTCCACCGTCCCGTCCACGAGCGTCTCGCCGACTGCGGCGAGAAGTGGCAGCTCCCGCCAGATCCGATCGGCATGCGCCGCGGCGCGCACGCTCGGCGACGACAAGGCCGCGCGCGCGAGCGCTGCGACCTCCGCGGCCGCTGGCGCGATCCCTTCGGCGTGCGCCTCGGCAGCGGCCAGTGCATCGAGGACCTCGGTGTCGCCCGGCTCCGCGCGCTCGAGCACGCGATGGACCGCCCGGCCGAGCGCCGTCGCCGCGGCGCGCCCGGGCGTCCCCGGCGCCGGCACGGCGGTGCCGGCAAGCGCCGGCGAGAGCGAGCTCGGCGCGACGACACGCCCCCCGGCGCGCCGGCTCAGCAGATCCCGGCGCGCGGCGAGCGCCTGGTCGAAGGCGCGTTCGGCCTCCAAGGCGTCCCCGGCACCGCCCTCGGGGCGCGCGCCGCGGGCGACGGCGCCCCGGCGCGGGAGGGGCCGCCATCCGGGCAGGTCGCGGCTCGCCTCGTGGATCTGTTCGGCGAGGCACGCACCCTCGGGACTGGCCGCCGCGCGATGGACGAGGGCGAGCAGCAGGTAGTCGCGCGCCCGGGTCGCTGCGACGTAGGCGAGCCGCAGGAGCTCCGCGCGGCCCGCCGCCCGGTCGTCCTCGGCGGCCTCGGCGAACCCGGCCGTCGAAAGCCCCGCGACGATGCGCGCCTCGAGCGTGCCGGCCGCGCCGCGCAACAGCGTCGGCCCCGACGGTCCGCGGGGGTGCGATCCGAGCTCGGCAACGACGACCACCGGGAACTCGAGACCCTTGGCCGCATGCACGGTCAGAACCTGGACGGCGTCGTCGTCGGGCTCGGCGGGAAGTCGCTCGGTCGAGCGGTGGCGCACCTGGCGCTCGGCCCACTGGAGGAAGCCGGCGACGTCACCGCCGTGCTCGCCGAAGGCGTCCGCGTCGGCCTGCACCGAGGCGAGGCGGCGCCACGCGTCGCGATGGCGGGCGAGACCCGCAGCAACGGCGTTCAGCGCCCGGTCCTCGACGAGCGCGGCCACGAGATCGCCGACCCGGCGCCCGTAGCGGAGCTCGGCGAGGCGCTCGAGGTCGCCAAGGGCACGCGCGACCTGCTGACCGCCGAGACCCGCCGGCGCGGGCGCGCCGACCTCGAAGCGGCCGCCCCCGAGACGCCACTCGAGCAGGGCGGTGTCGTCACAGCCGAAGGCCGCCGACCGCAGCGCCGAGACGACGGCGCGCTCGTCGCCGGGCCGCACGAGCGCCCGCAGGCACGAGAGGAGGTCGTGGACCTCCGCCGACGCGTAGACGAGGGCGCTCGCGGCGAGACGGTAGGGCACACCGGCGGCCTCCAGGCCGGCCTCGAGCTCGGCGAGCCCGGTGCGGCGCGTGACGAGCACCGCGCAGTCGCCGTAGCGGGCGGGGCGCGTCCCGTCCCCGTCGCCGATCGGCCAGCCCTCCTCGACCACGCGCGCGAGGGCATCGGCCACGAGCGCCGTCTCCTCGCGGCGTCGCTCGGTCGCGCGACCCGCTTCCAGGGGTCCGCCGAGGAGGTGAACGGCCGGCCACTCGTGCGCAGGGCGCACCGCGATGAGCTCCCCGGGGCCGACCGGGTTGTCCGCGAGAAGACGCCCGAAGAGCGCATTCACGTAGGAGAGGACGCCGGGGCGCGAGCGGAAGTTCGCGACGAGCTTTGTCGAGGCGTCGGGCCCGAGCGCGTCGCGGGCCGTCGTGTAGAGCCGGACGTCGGCGCCGCGGAAGCGGTAGATCGCCTGCTTGGGGTCGCCGACAAAGAACAGCCGCCCCGCCTCGAGCCCTCCGCCCGCCTCGGCTTGTCCGATCAGTCGCAGGATCTCGAGCTGGAGTTCGTCGGTGTCCTGGAACTCGTCGACGAGCACGTGCCGGTAACGCTCGCGCACGGCGCGGCGCGCGTCGGCGTCGTCGCGCAGCAGCGCGCCACAGCGCGCGAGCAGGTCCGCGAAGCACAGCTCGCCGCGCGCGACACGCTCGTTCGCACCGGTGCGCGACGCCGCGGCGAGGCGCGCGACGAGCGCGCGGAGCACGGCGTCGTGGAGCCGCCCCAGCGCGCCGTCACGCGCCGCGCGCGCGACCTCGATCGCGTCGCGCACCTCGGCGATGTCACAGCCGGTCCAGTTCGCCTTCCGGCCCGTGGCGCCCACCTTCGGGACGGTGAGCCGGGCAACCGCGCGCAGGCGCTCGAGCCAGGTGCCGCGGGTCTCGAGGAGCGCGA
>JAKABX010000099.1 GCA_021796545.1 Actinomycetes bacterium | reverse complement strand
GTGCCATACCAGGCCGCCTTGTAGGTGAGCTGGCGTCCGAGCTCGCCGAGCGCGGCGTCCGAAAGCGATCTCGCCAGATGGCGGTTGCGCACCATCCCGGCAACGTGCAGGTCCTCGAGCGCGAGCCACATCCGGAAGTGGGTGGAGGAGCAGCGACGGCCGGACGCACCGTGAGCGCTGCCAGGCCTCGTCAATGACGCAGGGGCCGCGTACCGTGGAACCCGACTCGTTGCGCCACTGAGGAGGCGGTCGTGGCTGGACGTCGACAGTTCGGGAGGGTTCGACGCCTTCGCTCCGGTCGCTGGCAAGCGCGCTACCGAGTCAGGACGTGCCCTTGCTCCCTGCGCGCCGATGGCGAGCCAACTTGAGCGCCGTTACGTAGTCCTCGGGCGTTCCGTCGTACAGTCCGCTCTGGCTTGCCTCCTCGGTAAACCGGTTCAACGTCGATCGCCGCTCGGTTCGCCGCCGCTCCTGATACGCGACGAGCTCCTTGAGTTGCACGCGGCGATGGCGGCTGGGGCGCTCGAAGGGGATGGCGCCCTCTTCCAAGAGCTTCACGACCGTGGGACGGCTAACGCCGAGAAAGTCCGCAGCCTCCTGGGTGGTGAGCAGCAAGCCGGTGGGAGCGACCGAGATCGCGTTGCCTTCGCGCATCGCCTCAGCCACTTGTCGGAGGACGCGGTAGACCTCCTCAGGGAGCGGTACCTGTTCGCCGTCTGGCCCGAGCAACAGACCTGGCTCCGAATGAACCTCGAGGAAGCGCGCCAAGTTGAGCATCTGGTCGAGGTCTTCCGGCGGGAAGACGAGACCGTCGTCGCTGTCGACAGCTGTCTGGTGCGCGGTAGCCATGCCGCGATGATAGCGGAAATCGAAAAACTCGAAACTCCTAGGCGGGGTTCCGTGAGGTGTCCAGCAGTGCCCAGAGGCGTCCCGAACGAGCCGTCGTTCACCCCGATCGACCGGGATTTTTCTCCCAGCTGTGGCACATTTGTGGCACGAAAGCGGGATCGTCCCTCAGAGTAGTTCGGTCCCAGCGCCACTACCAGGACTTTTATGGTGGTCGGGACCGGCGTCGATCCGGTGACCTCGCGCTTTTCAGGCGCGCGCTCTGCCAACTGAGCTACCCGACCTCGAGGGGCCGGCGGCATCGCCCCGCCGGATCCTCCGACCAAGGCTACGCCACCGTCTCCTGCGCGGACCTGACGGGATTTGAACCCGCGACCTCCGGCTTGACAGGCCGGCGTGCACTCCGAGCTGCACCACAGGTCCCTGTGGCCCCGGGCGCCTCGCGACGCCGGGTGGCTCGAGCACCGACGTCGGTACGACGGCGGTCGAGCGCACCGATGCTAGGCGATCGGTGAGGGGGTTGCGGACGGCCTCGCCGGCGCAAGGTGGCGCGCCCCGGCCCGCCGGACGACCGCGTCGCCATAGGGCGCGGTCATGCGCGCGACGTCTGCTGCGGCACCGGCGACGACCACGTACTCGGTGTTGTGGAGGTGGGACACCTCCCCGACGCGGCGTCCCGAGGGGTCGTGGATGCCGATCTGGGCGCCGACGTAGCGCCGCGACCCGAAACCGAGAACGGTGACCGCGCCGCGGCTCGCGCCGATGTCGACGAGGTCGTCGAGGCTCAGCCACGCCTCGTCGTTGTAGGAGATGACGACGACCCGGGCGCGGACCTCCTCGACGACCTTGCGCAGAGCCCCGGGCATGGTGCGTCGACTGTTGAAGGCGCTGCGCGTCGCAGGGTCGCGACTGTCGGTGCGCTTGCACGCGATGCCGTAGTGCTCAGGTGCGTCCCAGGCGACGAGGGTCTCCCACACGTGGTAGTTGGTCACGTAGCGGTGCTGGTTGTAGGGCGGGTCGAGGTACGCGAGGTCGACGGGCGCGAGCTCGCCGATCGCCGTGCAGGCGTCCGCCCGCAGCGCGTGCCCGGGCCCGGCGAGCAGCACCGGCGCCCGCAGCGCGAGGGGGTGCAGCGCGCGTGGCGCCCAGCGCTTCATGAAGGCCATCTGGAGCCCCGCGGTCGAGTCGACCCGGTCGGCCGCCTCGATCAGGCTCGTGAGCAGGACGGGGTAGAGGGGGGTCCCCCGGTAGTCGCGCTCGATGGCCTCGCGGATCGCGTCGATGCGCTCGCCGTTCTCCGGCCGGAAGTAGCGCGCGGTCCGGCAGAAGGTCTCGGTGACGTAGCCGGGCTCACCGCGAAGAGCCTGGAGACGGGCGAGCGCGTCGTCGAGCGCTTCGGATTCGACGCGTTCGGCGTCGGTCGCGACGTAGCAGCGGGCGAGGACCTCCGCGTAACGGGTGTTGTCGACCGCGGTGACGATCGCCCCCCGGCGCTTGAACTCCTGGGCCACCCGGGTCGTCCCGCTGAACAGGTCGAGCGCGCTGCGCGCACCCGAGCGTGCGAAGAGCTCGCCGAGGACAGGGACGAGACGGCGTTTCGAGCCGAGGTACTTGATCACGTGGCGCCCCGTCCTCGGCTGCTCAGCCCCGCGCGCGCTGGAGGGGGGCCCCGCCCGCCCGGCAGGCGCTCGGGGTCCCCGCGCCGAGCGCGTCGAGGACGAGGTCGACGCCGGGTGCCAGATCGACCCGTCCGGCACCCGACTGGCGCAGCACCGTCGCCAGCACGTGACTGGAGACGAGCTCGAGGGCGGCGCGGGCCGCCGCGGGTTCACAACCGGCGGCGACGAGGCGGCCAGTCGCCACCTCGTCGTGGCACAGGCGCGCCAGCGCTGGCGCGCTCGCCGCGACGACGACGGCGCCGTCCCGGCGCGACGCGAGCCGCTCGGCGAGCAACGCTGCCGCCGCATGCAGGAAGGCCGCGGGATCGCCGCTCGACACGCCGACCCCGAACGCGTCCGCGGCGTCCGCGGCGATCGCCTCGGCGAGCAGGCCGATGAGCTCTCGCTTGTCCCGCACGTGCCAGTAGAGGGTCGGTGCGCGGATGTGCAGCCGCTCGGCGAGGCGCCGCAGCGTGAGGCCGCCGAGGCCACCCTCGTCGAGGAGTGCCAGGCCGGCCGCCACGATCGCCGCCCTAGTGACGGGCGCGTCCCGCACTTTCGCCGCCTCTCCGGCGCTCCCGGCGGTTGACGGGGCGCACGCGGGGCGCAATGATCACGGGGTGACTCTAACGCCGTTAGAGAGTGCTCGTCCAGATCCATCGCAGGACACCGCCCCCGCGGTCGTGGTCTCGGGGCTGAAGAAGAGCTACGGGGACGTCGAGGCCGTCCGGGGGATCGACCTCGTCGTCGAGCGCGGCGAGACCTTCGGCTTCCTCGGCCCGAACGGTGCGGGCAAGTCGACGACGATCGGCATGCTCTGCACGCTCGTGCGCCCGACGGGCGGCACGGCGAGCGTGGCCGGTCACGACGTCGTGCGCGAGCGCAACGAGGTCCGGCGCCAGATCGGCCTCGTCTTCCAGGACCCCACGCTCGACAACTACCTCACAGCCGAGCAGAACCTCCGCTTCCACGCCGACCTCTACGGCGTCCCCCGCGCGCTCGTCGCCGCACGCATCTCCCAGGTCCTCGAGCTCGTCGGTCTCGCCGACCGTCGCCGGGCCGAGGTCCGCGGCTTCTCGGGAGGTATGAAGCGCCGCCTCGAGATCGCGCGCGGGCTGCTCCACGCGCCGGTCGTGCTCTTCCTCGACGAGCCGACCGTCGGCCTCGACCCCCAGACGCGCCGCTCGATCTGGGAGTACATCGGCAGCCTTCAGGCCTCCCAGAGGACGACGATCTTCATGACGACCCACTACATGGACGAGGCCGAGTACTGCGACCGGATCGCGATCATCGACCAGGGGCGCATCGTCGCCCTCGGGACGCCCGAGGGGCTCAAGGCCTCGATCGGCGAGGACCGTGTCGAGATCGGCACCGATGACCCCGCGGCGGCCCTCGCCGCGCTGCGCGAGCGATTCGGCCTCGAGGCCACGGTGCGCGAAGGGGTCGTGACCTTCTCGGTCGCAAACGGCGGCGAGTTCGTGCCGCGCCTGTTCCGGGAGCTGGACGTGACGATCCGCTCCGTCGCCGTCGCGCGTCCCTCTCTCGACGACGTCTTCCTCTCCTACACAGGCCGGACGATCCGCGAGAGCGAGTCCGCGTCGGGAAACGAGTGGATGCGGCGGATGGCGAGGACGCGGTGACGACGACGGCGCAGCGGACTGCCGCGCTGGTGCCGGCGCGCCCGGTGCGAAAGAGGCGCTCGAGCGAGCTGCGGGCGATCTGGGTCGTGCTGAAGCGGGAGGCGATCCGCTTCTCGGCGGACCGGCTGCGGGTGGTGACCGGCCTGTTGCAGCCGGCACTCTTCCTCTTCGTCCTCGGCTCCGGGCTGGGGACCCTCGTCGCGTTCGGCCCGCACCTCAACCTCCGGACGTTCCTCTATCCGGGTGCCGCGGCGATGTCGGTGCTCTTCACGGCGTTGTTCTCGGCGGGCTCGGTCGTCTGGGACCGGGAGTTCGGGTTCCTGCGCGAGATGCTCGTCGCCCCGGTCAGCCGGACGTCGCTCGTGGTCGGAAAGTGCCTGGGCGGAGCGCTCGTCGCCTCGGTGCAGGGTGTCCTCATGATCGCGATCGCGGGAGCCGCGAACGTCCCCTACGACCCCGGGCTGATGGCGACGGTCTTCGGCGAACTCCTGCTGCTCGCCTTCACGATCACCTCCTTCGGCATGCTCGTCGCGGCGCGCATC